>PLIG01000014.1 GCA_003139255.1 Acidimicrobiaceae bacterium
AATCCGACGGCAACCCTGACGGGTTTGTGATCGTCGAAAACGGCAGCCCATGACGATCCCCGTCGGTTTGCGGGCTCCCTGAGGCTTCCTCGGCTTGGGGTGCCGGAGCTTTGCATCAGGAGCGATCGGAGCATCTCCATTTCCCTGGGATGCCCTTGGCTCGTCCTCGATCAACTCGCTGACCTTCATGACTGACGCTTGTACTTCACATCGACGGGGACCCGCTCGCCCAGCGGGGTGTCGCAGCTGGCCCCGCTCACGATGGACTCACCGCACCCAATCGATGATCCGGAGCCAGCGGAGTTGCGTCGCAGGGATGCCGCCTTCGGACTGATCCATGAATACCGGTTGGCGGCATGACCTGCTCGGATGGCATTTTCGGCACCCACAGGCCAAGTCCGAAGGCGGGCGAACTGAGAATGCAGGAGGTCGCCGACACGGAGGTCGGAGGTTTAGTCGCAAGCTAAGCAGAGCTGGAGAAGTGTGCCGTAGCGACTGGCTTGCCTGACCGCGGTCAGTGCGACGATTGACAGTGAAAGGAGTTCAGTGGAGTCTATAGGCATGTTCGCTCATCGCTGGGGAGGGAAGCATGCATCTTCGGGGCTGGCTCCGTAAGCCGACGGCACTTGTGGTATTGGTGCTCACCATGGGGTCGATGGTGGCCGCGATCGATGGGGCCTTGCCTGCGTCGGGAGCGACAGCCCAGCCCCGAGCTGACGTGTCCAGTAGGTACCGACCCGGAGCCGCCATGCCTGACGCCGGGGTCAATGGTTGTGACGTACTGATGACCGCGCCGATCGGACACAGCTGCCTCTTGCCATGGCCGAACGATGCCTTCACGACCCCGTCACATTCGACACCTACCGGCCGCCGGCTCAACATCTCGGCGCAGGTGGACCCGGCCAATGTAGATGGTGTTCACGTCGACACGACCTATCAGAACCAAGGCGATGGCTTTTCGCCCGGTTCGGTCATCATGACCTATGTCCCCAACCTCGACCTCACCAAGTCGGGCATCGCCTCCTCGACCAACATCGGATTGTCGCTCGCCTCGAACTCACCCATCGTTGTCCTCGACACGGTGACGCACGCCCGGGTGCCCTACTTCGCCGAACTCGACGCCCAGACCTCGAACACGGCAGAGCAATTGCTGCTCATCCACCCCGCCGTCGCCCTCACCGAAGGTCACCGCTACGCCGTCGCCCTGCGCAACCTGGTCGACACCAGTGGTAACCCGATTGCCCCGCTCCCCTCCACCAGGGCCGCAGTGGCCGGCACTCTGATGCCCGCGATTCGTGGGGCGCACATCAAGTGGGTCATCCGGAATGACCTGGCCCCGGTGCTCGGTTGGACGATGCCCTATCAGGCCTGGGACTTCACCGTGGCCAGTACCGAAAGCCTGGCCGGTCCGGCTCTCACCATGCGTCAGTTGGCCTATCGGTGGCTGGCTACCAATCACCTGCCCATGGCCGGCCGGCCAACGGTGCCTCCGGCCGACTACGCCCCGGCCTACACGGTCACGTCCGATACGACCACCGCAGGAGTCCGTGACGTTCACGGGACCTTTCAGGTGCCCCTGTTTCTTCACGACACGACGCCCTATTCGTCGATGGTGACCGANNATCCGGCGACCGGTCTTCCCGAGATCAATGGCAACCTCACCTGGACGGCGGATTTCATCTGCGTCATGCCCTCCACCGTCCAAGCCGGTGGACCGGCAAGTCCGACGGTCTACGGTCACGGCCTCTTGGGGAGCGCCAGTGAAGTCGAAGGTGGATCGTTCTCCGCGGCCATCGCCCGCAACATGATGGGTTGCGCCACGGACTGGGTGGGAATGTCCTCGAGCGACATCGGGAATGTCGAGCGCAACCTGCAGGACATGTCGGGCTTTCACACCCAGACCGACCACATGTTGCAGGGCTTCGTGAACTTCCAGTTTCTCGGCCGGCTGATCAACTCCCGAGACGGTTTTGCCACCAACCCGGCGTTCCAGGACGCCGACGGCAAGGTGCTCTTCCACGTGGGGGCCTGCAGCTACATGGGGTACAGCCAGGGCGGGATCATGGGTGGTGCGGTGTCGGCACTCTCCACGGAGTGGACAAGTGTCATTCTCGGCGTGCCCGGAATGGACTACGGCGGACTTCTCCTCAATCGATCCGTGGACTGGAACGAATTCTCCGTGGTCTTCGATCCCTCCTACCCCAACCCGGTCGACCAACAGATCGTATTGCAGCTGGCCCAGCTCCTGTGGGACCGGGGTGAGAATGACGGCTACGCCGAACACCTGACCTCGCATCCCTATCCGCGTATTCCGGCCAAGCACGTGTTCATCATCGAGAACTACGGCGACCATCAGGTGCCCAATGTCTCCGCGGAAATGCTGGCCCGGACCATCGGTGCACAAAACCACCAACCGGCCTTCAATCCGTCGTTCTTCGGTGCGGCGCCACGGATCAATGTGCCGGTGGCCCCGCAGTGGGGCCTGACTGCTCTCAACCAGACGAAGCCGACCAACGCGGGCTTGGTGCTTTGGGACTACGGCACACCTACCCCGCCGACCGACAACCTCGCACCGAATGGAGCGGCGTACGGCGCCGATCCCCATGGCTTCGGGCGGGGCAACGTGTCGTTGTTGAATCAGATCACGACGTTTCTGCAGACCGGCGTGATCCCCGACCAGTGCGGCGGCCTTGCCTGCCAGAGTATGACGCCGTAGTCAACGAGCTGGGCACGACTTCCAGATTCGAACGGCACTGTTGCATTGAGGGCGAACGACGCTGAACCCGCATCCATCGGCGTCATGGCTGAACGTCAATCCCGTGGCGCCCATGTATTCACGATGCATCTCAATACGAGATTTTCGGCCTACCTGATGCTTCGCGTCGGGTCGCGCGGCTCAATGCAACAGTGCCCAGCTGTCAGACCAGGGGAACGAATACGAATCCGGGATGCCTCCTTGTCCGGTACTCGTCCTCAGCCGTCTTGGTGACCTCGAGGACGTCGTACTGCACGGGGACGACCAACTTTCCGCCGATCGCCAACTGGTCCAGCAATGTGACGGGCGGCTCCCGTGCGC
>PLIG01000006.1 GCA_003139255.1 Acidimicrobiaceae bacterium
CGGTGCCGGCGTGCCGGCGACCTCCGGGGTCGAGCCGTATTCCGCAGCGGCGCTTGACGGCGGGCGATGGTGTGACGCCGGCCGACGGATAGAAGGGACTCTCAAACCGGGTTGGGGTACCGGTCCCCATCACGCCGAGCGCCGAACGGCGTCGGTGTGGCCGACCACCGGGGGCATCTGGCCAAGTCCTGCCGTGCTTGCCTCGACGTCGATGGGCTCGGTCGCGGTGACGAAAGTGATGAAGGGGTTCATCACTACAACGATGAGCCCCTTGGCCAGGGATGATGCCGCTCTCATCAACCTGACCGGCTTCCGAGCCCCGCTCAAACTGGCGAATCAGATCCCGTGTGATGAACCCCTCATGGTTGAATTGATGAACCCCCTGACCTGTAGCTATGTCCTTCCTCGGGTTCGCTGAGGCTCTGACCAGGTAGTTTTCCCTGCGCCAAAGATTTCTCACATTTCTTCGAGTGATGAGGGTTTTGATGAGGGTTTTGATGAGCCCCGGTCGTCATCATGACGGCCATGAACTCCCCCACCACCCACCAGCTCCAAACTGAACGTCAGGCTTCAGGGACTGCTTCGACATCAACCACCGCCCGTCAACGCCTGGCCGCGAGCGAATCGGAGGCGGAGGCGGAACAGGACCCGGAAGCGAGCTCAGCGACAACCACCGTCTCTGCTCTGCTCTCCGACGACCGACTCGTCGTCTCGGTGGCCGAGGCCGGGCAGTTGCTCGGTGTGTCCCGCGCCTTCGCCTACGAGCTGGCCGCTCGGGGGGAGCTTCCGACCATCCGTCTCGGGCGGCGGGTGGTGGTCCCGAAAGTGGCGCTTCTCGCCATGGTCGGGATTTCCTAATGGGACTGGATCAGCGACGCGGACGCGGGCGCTGCCCAGGGGCCGCGGCCGCCGGATCGTCGGGCCAGTGGTGGCGCGGATAGCGCGTCGCCATCTCCCGGCGGACCGCCGCCCAGCTCCCGTTCCAGAACCCCGGGAGATCGCCGGTGATCTGGATCGGCCGCCCGGCGGGCGAGAGCACCTCGACCGTGACCGGGATCCGACCGTTCGCGATCGTTGGGTGAACGGCGGTGCCGTAGAGGTCCTGGGCGCGCACCGCGATCCGGGGATGCTCACCGTCGTAGGCGACCGGGGCGCTCTTGCCGCCGGCGAGGAGGACCGCGTTCGGCACGAGTCGGTCGAGGTCCGCGACCAGGCCGCCGAGGCGCGAACGGATGACGCTGGCCATGTCGACGCGCTGGAGGTCCGCTCTGCCCGTCGCCCGCCCGAGAAGCGGGGCGAGCCACGCGCCAACGTCGGCAGCGAGCGCATCGTCGGTGCACGCCGGCCACGCCTCACCGAACGCGGTACGCGCCCACCCGACGCGTGCCTGGAGGATTCGCGCTGCACTTGACCACCCGAGAGGCGCCAGGCCGGTCGAAACAGCGTGGGCGACGAGCACCGCGGTGGTCTCCGGCCCTGCCGGCGCGGAGGTTCGCACGGCGCCGAGGACGAGCGCGTCGAGGACACGTTCGGTCGTCGCTCGCAGATCGTCGACCCCGTCGTCCCACGCAACCCGGACGACGGTCGCGATCCCCTCCCCGCCGATCGACTCGACGTCCTCACGGTCGAGCACCGCGGCGAGACGGATCCGGCCGTCGGCACGAGTGGCGCGGTCCGCGCCCTCGATCTCGGCCGCGACGAGCCACCCGGCACCGGTCAGTGGGTCGTGCTCGGGGAGCGTTGCGCCCGAGCCGTGGCGCAACCGGTAGCGGGCACCGCCGCGCGACTGCGCGATCCGGTCGGGGTAGCCGAGAGCGAGCAGCGGACCGGGATCGGCCGTCAGACTGCTGCCTGCCGACAACTTGGCGCGTCGGAGCAGCTCGTCGGCACGGTGGCGCACCATTGCGACGGCCGCGCCGTCGACCGCGAGCGAGCCCGAGCCGTCGCCGGTGAGCGCGGCGAGGCGCTCCGCGACGTCCGCGCTCACCGGGGAGTCCCGCCCACCGCGCCGGGCGATGTCCCGTTCCGAGAGCATCGCGGCGAGGAGCGCTGCCGCCCGGCGGCCGTCGGCAGGTGCCTCGATCACTATCCGGGCGAGTCTCGGGTGAAGTGGAAGCTCGAGCATCCGACGCCCGAGATCGGTCGGGCGGCCGTCGGCGAGCGCGCCGAGCTCGATCAACAGGGAGGCCGCGACCGCGAGCGCGCCCGGCGGCGGCGGGTCGAGCCACCGGAGCGCCTCGGCAGACGCGCCCCAGGCGGCGAGTTCGAGCGCGAGGGGCGCGAGGTCCGCACCGGCGATCTCGGGATCGGGCCACGCCCGCCGTCCGAGGTGCTCGGATTCGGACCACAGCCGGTAGGCGACGCCGGGTGCGGTGCGACCAGCGCGACCGGCACGTTGGTCGGCTGACGCACGGGAGGTCGTGATCGTCCGCACCCGACTGAGGCCGCTCGCGGGGTCGAACGCGGGTCGCCGGGCTAAACCGCTGTCGATGACGATGGTAACGCCCTCCACGGTCACACTCGACTCCGCGATATCGGTCGCGACGACGACCCGGCGACGCGCACCCGCGCACAACGCCCGGTCCTGCTCCGCGGCCGGCAGCGTGCCGTGAAGCGGGAGAACGTCGACGCCACCGAGACCGCCGAGCGCGCGGATCGCGGTTCCGATCTCCCCGGTCCCGGGGAGGAAGACGAGGACATCCCCAGGGTCACGCTCGAGCGCATGATGCACCGCTGCGGTGACACCGTGTTCCAGACGGGTGTTGGGTCGCCGCGGCATCCAATGCAGATCGATCGGGAACGACCGTCCCCGGCTCGACACGAATGGCGCATCCCCGAGGAGGACCGAGACCGCGCCCGAGTCGAGAGTCGCAGACATGACGAGGACGCGAAGCTCCGGCCGGAGGCCCTCGCGGGCGTCGAGCGTGAGTGCCAGGCCGAGATCCGCCTGGAGGTGGCGCTCGTGGAACTCGTCGAAGATGACGAGCGCGACGCCGTCGAGCGTGGGGTCTCGCTGAAGGCGTCGGGTGAGAATGCCGTCGGTGACGACCTCAATCCGGGTCACCCTCGAGACCCGGCGTTCGTCACGCGTCGAGATGCCGACGGTCTCCCCGACACGCTCGCCGAGGAGTGCCGCCATCCGCGCGACAGCAGCGCGGGCCGCGACCCGACGGGGTTCGAGCAGGAGCATGCGGCCGCCATCCATCCACGGCTCGCCCAAAAGGCGGAGGGGAACGACCGTCGTCTTGCCTGCGCCCGGCTCAGCCTGGAGGACCGCAGCGCCGACCCCGGCGAGCGCGGTGCGGAGTTCGTCGATGACCTCTTCGACCGGAAGGCCGGTCGTAGCCGGGTGGGGGACAGTGGCCATGGGCCAGGGTACGGCAGCTACGTGCTCACGAACGCCGATCGTCGGGAAGGTGATCCGGCATCGCCACCGAACTGACGCCGACTGAACTCATGCTGGTCGCGGAGGAGTAGGAGAATCGCACGACGGAGTCTGGTGGCCAGAGCCTCCATCAGACCCAGGGCGAATCATGAGCCCTCGTCGACGGCTTCCTGTGCAACGCAAGGCTTTGCTACTCCCCTGCTACCCAAATCGGTGGACAGTGCCCAATTCGGTGGACCCGCTGGAATCCTGACCAGACTTGACCAGCACGTTTGCTACTCCATGGACAGTATGGCCAGCTCAGTTGACACTGGTTATCCCCCTGGTGGAGAAGGCGGAGGCCGAGGCCCTGGTGTGGGTGAGCCCCTACGAGGGCGAACCGACTTGGTTGGACGTCGCGCTCGATGAACTAGGGCACCCGCCGATGAGGGAAATCGCCCAGTTCCGTCCTGGTAGCTGATCAGTCAGGGGCTCAATCAGCGGGGCGAGTCCGACCCACAGTTCTGGGAACTGAGCTGCGCTAAGCCAAGAACGCAGATTGCTGGAGGTCGCCGATCATCCGGCTTCGCCACGTTCTTGGGAGCGCGCCGGTGCGTAGGAGGTAGGAGCCGACGATCTCGAGAAACGCTTCCTCCTCGGTGGCTTCCTCGAATCTGGGGATGCTGCGTCGGATCGGCAGGTCCGTGTCAGGGACCATGTCGAGGATGAGATCTTGTGTGCACGCCCGCACGTTGCGCTTGGCATGATCGGTCTCGTTCTCGCTGTGGAGCACCGCATACCCCGCACAACGGAAACCGGCCCCGTCCAGTGCCTCGATGACGTCGGCCCAGGCGTCGGGGCTGCGGTTGGCGTAGGAGAACACCAAGTGGCCGTCGGCCCGTAGCGTCCGATTCACCTCGGAGAAGATCCGAGTCAACAGCATTCGGTAGTCACCGTCCCCACTGTTGACCCCAGCTCCCGTGTTGACGATCGCCTCACCGACGAGGGGGTCCGTGCTCAGCCCTGCCCAGGCGCGGAGCGGGATGGACAGCTCGCCGTACTGGACATCGTCGTGATAGGGCGGGTCTGTGAGGCAGAGGAGAGCGGACCCTGACGGTAGGTCAAGTGACTCTGACGACCCGCACACGACACGGACGTCGTACGCGTCATCTCCCGATCGTGTCTGATGCTCGGGGTCGATGACCTCCAGCGGCGATGGCGCCTGGCCATGGAGCCAGTTGGCAGCCTTCACCATCAGGAGCACACGCCGCTGGAACGTCCCCCGGCCCGCAGATGAGGTGCCCCACACGTTGGGTTCCGCGGCGAGGGTCGTGAAGTTGAACCGGTGGCCGGCCATCGCCTCGTAGCTCTTCAGGTACCACCGGTCCCAACGGGACAGGTGGCCGGCCATCTCCGTTGTTCCCAAGAGCGCCCAGCGGAGGGTCGAACGCACCTTGTCGTTTTCGATGACCTCGAGCGCGGCCAGCAGCGCTTCGGTGACCGCACGTTGTCGCAGTGGGTACAGGTCGGCCCAGTGGGTGAAGCCGTGCCGTAGCAGCACCTCGGTTTCGTCCCCCTTGTCGATGACCCCGAGGTCTCGGGAGGGGCACCACCCAACGTCGGCACTCTCGATCTCTAGAGCAGTCGCTGCTCCGATCTCACGGCCACCATTGATCAGTACCCGTTCGACGAGTACGACCTCCCACTGCCAGCTCCCGATGGTCTCGAAGGCATTGAGCGACACGGAGGTTCCACAGCTCCAGCAGGTGATGTTCCTGCCGGGCGTGTAGGACTTCTCCGGGTCAACCACCCGACTGCATTCGGGACAGGTGCCACCGGTAGTACTCGAGCCCTCGAAGACGTGCCCTTCCGCGCAGGCAAGGAGACAGCCCGGCTGACCGCGCTCCTTTCTCTGGTGGAGGGTGACCATCGCATGTGGGAAGTGCTTCAGCTTGGCCGAGCAGGAAGGACATGAGGACGTGCTCACTCGGAACGTGTGGGAGATCGCTGCCGGCTCGCCAGTGGATGCGGTGGTGGCGTACGCGCGCTGGAGCAAAGGCTCAACCTTTGCCTGTAGATGGCCGACGCCTTCGAGGATGGCGTCGGCCTCTGGCAATTGCACTGCCGCAGCCAGGCCGGCCGCAGCCCACGGGTTGAGGTCCTGTGCGTACACGCGCTGCCCCTGCGCTACCGCAGCAAGGGGGATCACCCCGCCACCTGCGAAGGGATCGATGACCAGGTGGGGTCCTCCTGGGTAGTCGACCTGGAACGCCTCCAGGATGGCCTGATTGACGGCCAGGGTACGCCGGGCCCACCATCGATAGACGCTCACCGGAGGTAGGGCGATCTCCCGATTCCGGCTCTCCTTCTGAGCGGCTCGGCTCACCTCGTCGGTGGCCAGGTGCCTCAGCACGCTTCTGACCAGCGGAGCGCTCACGCTCGTGACAGTGGCGGGATCTTCCAACCGGGCACTCATGCGCCGTGACAGCCGGACAGGAGAGGAAGCCCCGGCGCAAGTTCACCCAGCTGCAGGCTCAGTCGAGTGGACTCCCACTGGCCACCGCCCGGAGGATCTTCCGGCAAGCGGGGCGCGACAGCGTCGAACGGGATCCAACCGACGACCTCGGCGCTGCCATCGACCTGGCGACAGACGACGATGCGCCACGACGGGTCACGGGCACCAGTGGCGGCCTCGTTGCGAGAGAGGAAGATCGTGAATTCTGCTCCGCGTGTCGAGCACGTCTTCACCTCCAACCTATGGGTGCCGCCGATGCCGTCCGGTGCCTTCACGTCGTAGCCCAGCTGGTCACTGATCAGGCTGACATGCACAAGCTCTGTCAGGAGAGCGCCCCGGTCAGTGAGAGCGGCCTGGTAGGCGTGCATCACCGCGAGCTCTCCTGTTGCCCCGACCAGGTGCCCATCGGACGGCTGGTACTTCCTCCCCGCAGCGAGGAGGAGGGCATCGCGCTCTTCGGGACTCAGACCAAGACCAGCAAGCCGGTCGCTCTCTCCGTCGGGGATGAATTCGCTGCGGACTTCACCTGTCCCCGACGCCGGTCCCAGCCAGAGCGGCGGCGCAGCTTCGAGGAGCGCCAGGACCATCAGCTCGGCGAAGCCGTCGTCCGGCAGTCCTGCCAGGGCCACGGCCTTCTCGCACGGGATCAGGCGGTCGTCGTCCTCGACCACCAGTCTCGCCAGCACGAGAGTGCGCTCGGCGTCCAGGAGATCTTGGCTCGAGAGCAGACCGCCGGTAGGCATTCTCGGGTACGAAGCCTCCATGGCGCTCTTCTCGGCACCCGCGCCGAGGGCGGCGAGCACGCGGCGGAGTGCTTTGAGCTGGTGACGCGTCGGTACACCCCGGCGCTCGGCGTCAGCCTCCGGCATCCTCGCCCCTCAAGTGAGCAAAGAGTGCCTCGATGTCCTCGCCAGTATCGATGGCCGGCCCGTAGTCCTCGTCGTCTGGAAGTGCCATGAGCGTGATCGCCGGGTCGCGAAGCATCTCCGAGAGCCGCTCTGCCTTGATGCGGATCCGCGAGTCAACCACTTGATCGACCGTCCCGGCGGTGATGAGGAATGTGACGCGCGTGTCTTGATCAGCTGGGAGACCGAGGCGGTGGATGCGGTCCAGCGACTGCAGGTACTGGCCGGCGTTGAAGGTACGGTCGAGGTAGACGGCGTCGTGGCAGGCATCGTGCAGGCTCACGCCTTCGCTCATCGCCGCCGGGTTCGCGATTAGCACCCGGCATGCAGGCTCGCCGCGGAATCGGAGCAGCTCGGACTCCCGGGTGCCCGCCGCCGGGGGCACTTCGGCAGACGAAGGAACGGCACCGTGGATCACCGCGGGCTCGTACGCCACCAGCATCCGCTCCAGGAACTGGATGTTGCGGATGAAGTTGGTCCAGATCAGTGTCTTGCGCCCCAAGTCGGCGTTGGTCCTGATCAACTTGGCGAGCTCGATGAACTTAAGCGGCGTCTCGTGCACAGGATAGTTGCTGATCAGCTCGAAGAGAGTGGAGCCCTCGGGGATCTCCAGGGGTGGGTGCCGGAAGACATCAGCTTCGTTGCCGCCAACCGGAAGGAGCGCGGGGTTGGTGGCAGCCTCGAGGAGGTACATCACGATGCTTCCCATCCGACCGAGGTCAGAGCGGTCGACCTGCGAAGTCTCGAAGCCGATGAGCAGCTGATCCCGGAGTGCGCCGTAGATGTCGCGCTGTAGCCCCTCGAGGGGTACGACGATGGGGTTGAAGGTCATCGGGGGCAGGTCGAGTTCGGGCTTCGTCGTGCGGGCGAATAAGGGTTGGATTGCTGCAGCTACACGATGGCCAATGTCACCACCGGGGTTAGCCCTGAGGGCATCTGGTGGAAGGATCGACTGCGCCTGTCCGGGCCACAGGTAGTCCATCAGCGCTTCGAGGTCACTCGGTGCCTGCGGCGCAGGCGTGCCGGTGAGCACATCCCTCCGGGTAGCGCGCAGAGCGAGGCTCAGACAGTGGGTACCCCACTGTCCGGCCCATCCCCGCTTCATCCGGTGGGCCTCGTCGAGAACCACCATGGTGGGGGATGACCCCACCCACTCGGACAGCGCTGCGTACCCGGAGTCCAGACGGTGGTAGTTGACGAGGAGTACTTCGACGCCTTCGATGGGGGTGCCATCGAACCGCCGAACGACTGGCGGGTCATCGAAGCAGGCTTCTGCTTCCTCCTGCCATGCGGAGAACGCCGAGAGCGGCGCAACCACGAGCATCTTAGTGACCCGCTCAGCACGGCGTTCCGCTTCGTAGACGGCGTAGGTCACCGCTGTCTTTCCGGCGCCGGGTACCGAGAAGTTCGCTCCGTTAGGTAAGGACAGGAGCCGACCGACGTCCCGGAGCTGAAAGGGCCGGAGATCGCGTACGTAGCGGCTTCCGGCGAGCCGTTCCCGCACCGCCTCGTCGCCGAGTGGCAACCCAGCCCGTGCGGCACGAAGTTGGGCACCGACGCGTCCCCGCTCGGTGAGTACCTGGGTGACCCCCTCGTCCGGCACCGGGGTCACGTCCCATGAGCGGCACGCGGGCACGAACCACGCCATGTTCTTGAGGAACCGCTCGATGGGCACGACAACGGCACGGTTGGTGTCGCCGACCCCAGCGGACCCCCACTCGCCCCAGACCCGGAGCCAGAAGTCATCGGCGACATCCGGCTCTCGTCGCACCGCCACCGCGGTGGGGTTGTGGACGAGGCCCAGATGGAGATCAGGCATCGGGCGTGGCTGCCACAGCGGGAAGCTCTGCTTCGAGAGCATCGAGCCCACGACGAGCTGACGCGATCCTGCTGCGGAGCCCCTCCGAGTCAAAACCTTGCCGCTCTTTCACCGACCTCGTCGTGTCAGTCGCCTTCTTGATCGTCTTCACAACTGCCGTGAGCTGGGTCAGCGGGGCCGTGATTGAGTCGGCTGCCTTCTTCTCGCTCCGGTAATCGTCGACTGCGGCATTGATGACCGAGGAGAAGGCGGCAATCGCCGCGTCGCGCGAGATCGCGTCAGGACTTCCAGGGAGCACCACCGTGTCTTCACCGTGTGACGCCGCCAGAGCGTTGAGGAAGATCGACACGTCGGGGACCGTCGACTGGTCCTCGTCCATGGTGAAGAGGGCGAGGGGGCCTTCTTCATCGGCGGTCGCAGTGTGCTCTTCGAGGGCCGGTACCGTGTTCTTGAGGACGTCGTTCTCCGCGAGCCCGACTGGCAGGTAGTCGGAAAGGAACGTGGCGTCCACATCCCGCAGCTCGCGGTAGTAGACGTTGCTCAACAGTCCGAGGAACCGTGCGTTCTTGACGCGTTCGGCGCCGACACCGTCCCGGTTCTTGGACTCCTCATACTCCTTGTCGATGTCGATGAGGATCTGGCGGCGACCCTCGAACCAGGTGATCGGGAGCTTGCCGCCACTGAGGCGGCTGACCTCACGGGCCAGCGAGAGCAGCCGGATCCGCAGCTGGACCTCCTTCTCGCCCTTCGTAACTTCGCGGGCCTCGCTGTTCACGGCGTAGCCGAGCATCAGGGCGATGTCCTTGTCGGACATGTTGCGACGCTTCATGTCCTCGATGAAGAGCAGCTCGTTGGGGAAGCTATACGGCTGCTTCCGTTCGATGGCCAGCTGCAGTTGTGCTTCGAGTTCCTCGATGGCGACCTGATCTGCATCCTCCGGCAGCACCGCCAACTTGATGTAGCCCTTGCGCAGGTCCCGGAGAGCCACGGCCCGGGTGTTGGCATTGACCAGGAGACCAGCATGGGTGACGACACCGAAGTCGGTCTGTCCGTTCTCTGCGAGGTCCGCCTTGAGGGCGTCGAAGTCCGGGGTCGATCGCAGCAGTTCTGCGATCAGGTCCTGGGCTGGCTCGCTGAAGGGGTCCTCATCGATCAGACGTCGGTCGGGATGCGCCTCCAGCTCCGCCTTGATTCGGTGGCTGTTTGGGTTGAGGACGACGGCTTCGAGCGGGATGCTGACGACGGGGAGGATGACGTGCCGGCCGCTCCAGGGCAGGTTGACCCTCTCAGCCTGGTCGCCCAGATCGGCCAGCGCGGCCAGCGCGTGGTTGATCCGGGTACGTCGTTCGGGTTCGGTCATGTTGGTGGTCACCTTTGGTCGACTCCTTGAGGGTACGAGGTGGATGTGACGGAGATCGCCTGGGCGAGGGCCGCCAGGTCTCGTTCGGTGTAGATGTGACCGCCTACCTGGCGGGCCAGCTGCGTGGTCTCGGGAAGCCGTTCTGCCCATCCCGGTCCTGCGAGGAGTACGGCGACATGACCCGCCCCGGCAACGAGGTCACACAACTGGGCAGCGGTCTTGTTGGCCGTCCCGGTGTCGTTGGCCACCGAGACGATGACGGACCACGGATCGGCTCCCGGACCAGGCCGCGTCATGACGGCAACGACCTTCCCGATCGGCGACACCTTCGTGAGGTCGTGCTCCCCACCCTTGGTCCTACTGCGAAGGTAGGGCGTTCCGAGCTGGTCGAGGCGGTTGCAGAGGCCCGCAGTGAGGACGGTTCCCAGTGCACTCGATGTCGAGTTCCGATGGTTCTGCCACGCTGACCCCACCAGACGCTGGGTTAGGAGCACCTCGTAGGGGACGCCCCCAGACCACATCGCGTTGATCCGTGCCCAGCCAGTCGACCTGGACTCCTCGTCGAAAACCAGCTCGACGGGCCTAGCGGGCTCGGCTCCGGGCACCAGCGACTCCACCGTCCCGTCGATGATCAACGTCACGACACGCAGGGCGGACTCGATCTGGCGCTGGGTCCAAGACGAGCCCTTCGGTGCGCTCTCCCCGATCCGGCGCCGCAGCTCGTTCGGAGTGAGCCCTGCGATCAGTGCGATGACCTTCATCGTCTCGGGTTCCTCTCGAAGCGCGGCCGCAACCGAGGATGGAGTCAATCCGGTCAGGTCATTGGAGGAGCTGTGCTCCGCCAGGGAGTCAAGGCATGCGCGAACGGAGCGGGGTGGGTCGATCGCATCGACGTTGAAGAGCACCGAGCTTGGGTCCAAGGAGGATGCGGCAGCTTCGCGGACTACCGCCCGGAGAGCATCCTCCAAATGAGGGGTGTCACCGGGCAGGTCGAGGAGCGCCTCGATCACACATTGCGGGGAGGCCCCGTCCAGTACGGGATGGTCTTCCGAGAACCACAGGACGGCCTCGGGCAGCGTGGCCCTTCCCGAGGCATGCAGGAGCACTTGGTCTCGCTCATCGGTGGCGTCCATGACGTCAGCCAGCTCCCCGCCTCGCCTGAAGGTCGTTGCCAGTCATCATGGGGTTCATTGTGGACGCTCCGGGGAAGGCTTGAAGTCGACTGTTCTGACCAGGCTCGGACTGTGCCGCGCAGGCCCATCGGGGCACGGAGCGCGGTCCTCCGAGACTAGGTCAGCGCCGTCGGCTTGACCTTCCCTGATCAGGACATCACATGGGTGCGTGGGCCGCAGTCACTGCTCGTCGGCACCAATCCGCCGGTGATCGCCATCCTCGGCCGAAGGGATGACCGCGATCTTGGTGCCTGATATGGCGATGACACCAGTGAAAAGTCCTCGGCTGACTCCCGCTTAAATGTTTGCCTGGTCAGCGGCTGAAGAGTCACATTTATTCAGGCCGACCGAGCCGAGCCAGTACAGCTCCACGTACTGGGAGCGCGGACGGAAGCTGTGGGGGTCCCGGGTCGTAAACGGGTCGGACGGGCCCGTGGGTGCGTCCGACCACCCTGCATACGACTCCGGGTCTGTCCCCGCAAAACTCACCTGTCCCGAGACGTACAACATTGAGCAAATGGGCAGATCTGGTTAGGCACACACTTGCACTGGCCTTCGGCATGCTGAACAGCGCCCGATTGCTCAAACGAGCGATATTCCCAGGGGAGTCAGGCCGCGTGCATCCAGACGATGATGTCGAGCGCGCGGAGCACCGTCATCGGCCTGCCCGAGGGTGTCACGTGATCCGCAGCCAGGCCCGCGAGCCACTCGTTGGTGTCTTCGAAGTGGAGATCAGCGTGGATCGCCGTGAACAACTTTGAATAGTCGCGACGGGCGCCGTAGAAGTCCTGTACGCGGGAGTCGCTGATCGGAACGAGGTCCGGACGCTTCCGGTGGAGGATCTTCGTCACTGCGGGCGACCAAAGGTCCTTGCAGCCGTGGACGGCGTCGAGCGCGGAAATGAGGTCCTGCCAGTCCTTGGGGCCCTCCTTCGGGTCTCCCACCTGGCGGTTCTCGCCCGCAGTCAGGAGCTCCTCCGGCAGGTCATAGAAGCTCGTAGGGGTGCTAACCGGCGTCTCGACGAATCTCTTCATCGTTTGGAACAGAGCGTGGTACTCGGTTCCGTCTTGACCCATCATGTTCAGACAGGCCCTGGGGATGGGGTAGCTCACGAGTGCCGGCGACGCGAGGTCGACGCCTGTGAGGATTCCCGGAGCGGGGTCATCGTCGTACAGCGGCCATCCGTAGGGTTCGCCAGGCGAGCAGTAGGTCTCCACTAGATCCTTGGCGTTGTTGATGTCCTTCACGTGGTTCACTGGCACCACGCGACGCTACCAACAGGGCGCTCCTCACTCACGGGTTGAGCTCCCGTGAGTGAATCTTGGGCCGTGCATCAGCACGATCGCCGCATCCCGCTTCGCTCTCAGTCCCCGACGGCTCGTCTGTGCACCGTCCTCACCCTCGGCCTGCCGGTCCTCAAGGACCAATTCGTGCCCCACGTTCATTACCAGCACCATCGGCACTCGCTGTTCCCGGGAGACGACCGCTAGGGAATTCCACAGCGCTCCGACCTGGCGCCCCCCGTGGGGGACGGGACCGTCGCCTCGGAGCCTGTCCATCGAATCGACCACGATGAGACCTAGCCCACCTGTGTCGGCAAGCTCCCTGGCGCAGCACTGCACTTCGAACGGATCGTCCCAGGGGATCTCCCTGAAGTAGATCGGTAGGTCCTTCAGGCGAACGACGGCGCCGCCGACTCGCGTCCAGTCGGTCTCCGACCACGGACCGTAGTGGATGCGTCGGTGGTCCGCCCTCGCGTCCAACGCCATGAGCCGCTCGGTGAACTGGATCTCACCGCCCTCGGGTGAGAAGACCACGACGGGTTGGGCGAGGTTCCTCGCCACGTGGTGGACCAGCCTGGCCGGGAGGCTGGCGCGCCCTACGACGGGAGTGGCAGCGACAACGACGAGACCGCCGGGCGTCGAACCGTTGAGGACCTCGAATTGGGCAGCGACGTCGGCTGGAACCTCGTCAATCCCGTCCTCCACGAGGTACCGCTCCTCCATGTAATCGAGCACCACTCCGAGGACGTCATGAATGGGCGTGCCGGGCAGGGGTGCGTCCTCGATCTCCTGCTCGTCATCCATCGGTGCGCCCTACGTTGGATTGGCCGGTCCGCATCGGGGACGGGCAGCTGCGTGCAGAGCGGAGTTGGGACGGCGATCCCGCTATGGCGGTCATCGCGACATCCAGATGGCGATGTCCATCTGACGCAGGTCCGAGGGGACCGGTCCGGTCAGCTCCCGGGCGAGCTCACCCCTGACATCCGCCAGAAACCGACGGTTCCTGTCCATCGCCAGGTCGGCTCGCATGGCACCGACCAATGGGGACCACGCAGCCTCACCACGGACTCCGGTGACCTTGCGGTAGCGATCCACGGCGGCTCGGTCGAACAGCGGGATGAGGCGAGGCCGCTTGTGGTGGGTCACCTTGGACAGCGCCGACAGGCCGATGCCCTCAGAGATCCGGGGCAGCTCTAGGAGGCGGGCGATCGTCCCCTCGTCGGCGTCGGCGAGATCGACGTCTCTCGGCAGGCCGGAGAGCCATTCCTCGCAGCTCTCGGCCCCGCCGTGGTTGAACCAGGTCATCTCGGACCGGCCGAACCCCGGGTGCAGGGCGGCGCTGGCCAGCAGGTCGGGAGGACCGACCAGGTCCCCCGGGCCGGTCGGGACCGAGTCGAAGTACTCGTAGGCCCACGTCTCCGGTTCGCCACCCGACCACGCCAGGCTGCAGTACCGGCGGATCTGGTCCCGTGCGTCCGGTAGGGACATCCCAGCGCACTCCAGGGTCAGAGTCATCGTCCGTCTCCTCCAATCACGGCCTCCCATCCGAGAGCACCCGACGCAGCCGACCGTACGTGGCGGTTGTGACTCCGCTGAGGGAGGGGGAAGGACGGTTCCCCGGTTCGGGGCTTGTGGTGGCACTGGGTCTGTTCTGCATGCACAACGGAGCACGGACGCGAGGTGCCCTCACCGCTGCGCGCACACTGGCCAGGTAAGGACGACCAGGGGCATCCAGGCCGGCCGGGACCGGCCGGCCTGTCCCATGGTGTCTTCAGGGAGGTCCCAGGCCGTCAAGGCCGGTCGAGCGGTGCGGCCCGGGGTCGGCCCCCGGCCTTGACCGCCCTCGCCGTGGCGATTGAACAGGAAATCTCAAGAACTCCATGGTGTGGACCGTTCTGTGGACTTGGGCGTGGACGTCCACAGCGCATCGTCAGGCCCATGACCACCACCACAGACCCCGTATCCGTTCCCGCATCCGTCACCCTGGCCACCGATGACCGCCTGGTCTTCACGGTCGCCGAGGCGGGTGAGCTGCTCGGCATCTCCCGGGCCTTCGCCTACGAGCTCGTTGCCCGTGGCGAGCTTCCGGTGATCCGGCTCGGCCGGCGCCGGCTGGTCCCGAAAGTCGCCCTCCTGGCGCTGGTGGGCATCGGCGGAGCGGCGCCCGACGACACCTCCACCGACCCCCCGGCCTGACCAGGCAGCCAGGCGCAGATTGCCGTCGCCGCCCAGGGCGACGGTGGCGGCGCGTTTCGCCGCACTGACCATGGCCACTTCCATTTCGGAGACCAGGAGTTCGGAGTAGATCCAACTGAACCTATTGGTCGGGACGTCGGCGAACGGCCGGCCTCGAATCAAGCGCAGTCCGGCGTAGAGCTGGTGCAGCTCGGCTCCCGCTCGGGTAAGTCGTTGGAACCATCCCCAGTCGACGCCCACTTCCTCTGTCAGCGTGTAGCCGGCAGAGGTGCCGGGGCACCCGGTCGGGTCCGAACGCCCTGCGGAGGGATGACAGGTAGGTGCGCAGGCTCTTAGCACTGGCCTCTCTGGCATCGTCGGGCCACAGGGCAGCCCGGAGGCGGTCACCCGGGATTGGCCGGTTCCGCCCCGTGGACGCCCAGGTAACAGGCAAGCTCGGTCAGGATGGCCCGGTCCGGCTCATGGATCCAGCCTTTGATCTCGATTGAGCCGAGGACTCGGATCGATGCTAGCCCCAGGTGCTCCCGGCCACCGAAGCTCTTCGCCAGCACCTCCTCGAGGACTGCTGAGCTGGCCTCCTCGATGGTCGATTCGTCCGGATCGGCGGCACCGACGTCCGGTTCTTCGAGTCGTAGCCCCTCTGACCAGGACGACTCGATGATCTGATCAGCAGCGACTTCGTCCCTCGGAACCGAGGCCCAGACCAACGGAGCACCGATCGAAAGGGTGCCCGGCTCGGCGAACACCTCGGCCGCCGGGAGGGTCCCATTGGAGACCCAGACCCAGCGGTAGCCGTTGTCGACACCGGCCTTGACTGTGACCGGACCCTGGTACTGATCAACGATGCGTCCCGAGGACCCAGTTCTTTCATTTGGCACGCCTGAAACGCTATCGTCAGGGCACGACCCGAGATGGGAGCGTCACATGTGGACGGACTGATGACCGCTCGAACTGGTCGGTAGAGGTCGGTTGCCCGACAATTCCGTTCACCCCGAAAACGAGGAGGATCCCATTGTGGTCCAGCTCTGGCGCGAGGGTCGGTCGCCGAGTGTCGCCCGGTATGCCGCGGTAACGGGGCTCCGACACACCCCAGCCGTAAGATCGCCGCATCTTGGATCGACTACGAAGACGCCTGGACCCGGCCGCACGCTACGAGCGGCAACTGCGAAGCCTGGGTGACCCGCGCCATTGGTCACGCCGCGCTCGGCTGCAGAAGCTCCGCCGCCGAGCGTCTTCATTCTCGCTAGGAGACTGTTGAACAAACAGCATTCTCCGAGTTCACAGGCGCAGACATCGTGAACGGCCGAGTTCGAGCGAATCGGAGGCGCGTA
>PLIG01000164.1 GCA_003139255.1 Acidimicrobiaceae bacterium
CCAGCGCCTGCTACCTCGGATCGGGGGCGGCATGATAGCCGCCTACGAGGTGCTCATGGCGAACCACGCTGTTCGGAACCTCGTACGCGAGGGCAAGACCCGTCAGCTGCGAAACGTGATCACGACCCAGCAGTCCGAGGGCATGCAGACACTCGAGATGGCATTGAGCGCCCTGGTGGCGGAAGGGGTCATCGACTACGAAACGGCGCTCAAGGTGAGCCTCTACCCGAAGGAGATCGCCAAGCCCATGCTCACCGCCCAGGCGATCGGTCTCCAGACGCCTGCCGCTGCGAGGGCACCCGGAGGTCCCCATACCGGCCCGCTGTCGTCCCCGGGGCAGGGGCGGGTGGCCGAGGCCGAGCCGCCTCGGGTGGCGTCGGTCTAGCCGTGAGAGCCGGTTGCGTCAGGCGAGCGTCTCGCGCTCTGAGTGGCCAGTTGCCCGCGGAGTAATAGCATGTTGAGGGAAGAATCCAATAGGCCCGATCGGATCGCGCGGCTTCGAGGTCTGACGGGTCCTTGCGGAGGAGGCGCCGTGGTCATCTGTGGTTCTCGCTGTTGGCCGGTGACCGCTGTCCGTCGTAAGGGGTGGTGGCGCTGATGTTGTGGCGACGTATCCGGTCCCGTGTCGAGCGAGCGGCCAGCCGCTCGGCTCGGTGCTCGCGTTGCGCGCGGACTCACGGCGAGGAGGGATTCACCCTCATCGAATTGCTCATTGTTCTCATGATCCTGCCCATCATCATCGGCGGGGTCAGCATGGCCGTGATTACGAGCTTGAAGGACTCGAGCGGGGTTCAGAACCGGATCGGTGACTCGGCGGATGCGCAGATCACCTCGGCGTACTACGTGCGGGATGTGCAGAGCGCCACGAACGTGACGACCAATAAGACGGCAACGGATCCGGCGGTGTGTGCCTCAGGAGCGGCAACCGGTTCCACACTCCTGCTGGTGGCCCTGTACTGGCCCGGCACGACCGGCACTGATACCGTAACGAGTTACTGGCTGGTGGGCACCAGCCAAGCGCACGGCCCCACGACTTATCAGCTTGTTCGCAGCTTCTGCCCGAACGCGTCGGCCGCCTCGACGACCCCGATCTCGCCATCTGAGACCTCCGCGCTGGCGCTCGATCCTTCGGGTACACAGCAGGCCGCTACCGTGACCTGCGCCACGACAGTCGTGAACTGTGGGGCGTACACCTCGGGGTGGATGTCCACCGCAGGGATCTCGAGCGTCGCATTGGCAGCACTCGAATCGGGAAGCGCGTATCAGTACAACCTGTCAGCCGTGCCTCGTTTCTGGAACTCCGCAAGTGGAGGTCTGCCGTCGGGAGGCTTCCCCTTCCCGCCGCTTACGCTTCTGGGCTCGAGCGGCACAGTGGTCAGCTTGCCGGGGTCGAGTGACTCGATCAACGTGACCGGAGGAATTGGATTGAACTCCGCCGCCCCCAACGCCATGACGATCACGGGGTCGAGTTCGACGCTGACCGACACCGGTGGCTCATTCAGTGTTTCCGGCTGCGGGAGCCCGTGCAGCGTCGTCAAGGTTACAGGGAGCAGCTCGGGCTACATAGGGCCTTCGGCCACTCCGACGTCTCCTTCGTATCCAGTACCGACGCTCACCGCGCCTAACATCAGCGCGTTGCCGATAATGAGCTGCACGAACTCGGGAAGCACCTACACGTGTTCGCCAGGCCAGTACGCCTCAAACGCCTTCAGCTTCTTGTCCAATTCCAGCATCACGGTGAACTTCACAGGTCCGGCGAGCTCCGACTTGGCCTGCCCCTATTGCTACGAATTCGATGGACCGCTGTCTGCTACGGGTTCGAGCATCACGGTGAACTTTGGAAGCGGCAATTACGTATTCGAAAATGGCTTTACGCTGTCGGGGACGGGTGACTCGATCACGGGCACAGGGGTGTTCCTCTACGTCGCCGTCGGCGCGGTCAATATCACTGGTTCCAACATCGACGTCAACCTGTCTCCGCCTACGGCGGGACCGTACGCGGGCGTACTCCTTTTCCAGTCTTCTTCAGCCAGCGACACGATCTCTGGTTCCAGCGCCTACACCAACTCGTACAACGGTGCCATCGAGGCACCAAACGCTAAGGTTACGATCGCTGGGTCGGGTCCCGGGGTCACGATCGGAGCACTCGTGGCATACTCCCTAACGATCACCGGATCCAGCGGTTCGGTCACGATCAGTGGCATGTGACGATCACCAGGTGACTCGTTCATCACGTACCAAGGGCTGCATTCGCTCCGAGGCTGGCGACACGCTGATCGAAGTTCTGGTGGCCGTCGTTGTCCTCGCGTTTTGCGTCGTAGGTCTGCTGGGGGCCCTTACGACCTCGATCACGAGCTCGAGCGAGCACCGCAGCCTGGCTTCCGATGACACCGTGTTGCGGAGCTTTGCCGAGGCGGCCAAGTACGACATCCAGCTCGCACCTGGGGCCCTCTACCAGAACTGCGCCACCACGTATGCAACCAATCCCGCCACCGCGTATCGAGTGGTGAACGCCTATCCCTCTAGCGGTCCGGTGGGTACGGCCCTTACGGTCTTCGGGACCGACTTCACGGCATCGCGCTCGGTTTCCGTGATTTTTGCCGCGGCTTCGGGGATCTCAAGTTCGACGCTCACGACCGCGTTGACAAAAGGTCAAACCGGGGTCACCTCTCTCAGCGTCCGTGCGCTAACAAAGGTTGCCATCACGAGCGGAGAAATCGTCACGATCGGCTCCGGTCCGACCATGCAGACGGTGACGGCAACATCGTCGGCGCCAATAGGAGCGACCTCAATTGCGGTCAGCAGTTTCACCTCGGCGTATGTGCAGCCGACCGG
>PLIG01000007.1 GCA_003139255.1 Acidimicrobiaceae bacterium
AGGGAACGTTGGGATGGACCACGCCGGCTGTCTGCACCCCCGACCAGGCCGATCGATGGACCTGGCTCGTGGTGGCCGCCTACACCGAGCCCCGTCTCGCCCGCGGCCTCGTCCGTGATCTCCGACTCCCGTGGGAGCGGCCACGCGATCCCACTCAGCTCACGTCGGCGCGCGTGCGGAGGGGGTTTCGCCAACTTCGTGCNNCCAGTCCACCGAAATCCTCGACGCCCGGTCCGGTACGCCCCAAAGGCACGCGAAAACTGCCCAGAACCCGTTATCCAGCGGTCAAAAAGGCCGCATGAAATGGGTCAAGGGTTTAATTCCAAGCTTAGGTGGGACGGTAGGCGGAGACGCCCATGCTGACCTCCAGTACGGTCCCGCTGAGGGACCCCTCGTCGGCAGCCAGGTAGAGCACCGCCCTCGATACCACCTCGGGCTCCAGCCACGGCTTGTGCATGGGGTTGAGGGTGCCGAACCGGGGCAGGGCGTCCTCCAGGGTGGGGTGGTCCAACTCCGGGCAGAAGAGCCGGTAGTTCTGCTCGTTCTCCACCATCGGCGTGTGGACGGTGGTCGGGCAGATCACGTTGGCGGTGATTCCCTGCTCGGCCGTCTCCAGCGCCACCGTCTTGGTCAGGCCGATGATCCCCCACTTGGTGGAGGCGTAGTGGGCCAGGTTCGGGGCCCCGGCCCGGCCCGCCCCCGACGAGGTGACGATAATCCGTCCGTAGGTCTGTCCGACCATGGTGGGAAGGACGGCCCGGATGCACTTGAAGGTGCCCGACAGGTTGGTGTCGATCATGTCGTCCCAGATCTCGTCGGTGATCTCAGTCACCTTCCGGTAGCCGCACACCCCGGCGTTCGCCACCAGGATGTCGACCCGCCCGAGCTGCTCGACGGTGCGGGCCACGGCGCCGTCGACCTGAGAGGTGTTGCGGATGTCGACCGTCAGGCCCAGGGCCCGGCCGCCGCCCTGCTCCACCAGCCGCACCGTCTCGTCGAGCTCGGCCGGCTCGGCTAGTGGATAGGGCACGGAGTCGATGGGGGCGGCGATGTCCCACACCGAGACGGCGGCACCCTCAGCCGCTAGGGCCAGGGCGTGGGAACGGCCCTGCCCGCGAGCGCCGCCGGTGACGATAGCCACCCGGCCGTCCAGATCTCCCATGGTGTCGATCTCCCTCTGTTGGTCAATCCGGCGGCGGTGCGCCTGCCACCGCGGTTCAGATGCGGTAGGTGCGTTCGGCGTTGGTCACGAACAGCTGCCGCTGCTCGCCGCCGTCGAGGCCGGACACGATGGCCCGGTAGGAGGCGAGCAGGTCGTGGTAGCTCCCGTACAGGCTGTCGACCGGGAAGTTGGAGCCGAAGAAGCAGCGGTCGATGCCGAATGAAGCGATGCACCCCTCCACCCAGGGACGGAGGTCGGGCTCGGCCACGGTGTGGACCACCATGGCGATGCCGGAGAGCTTGCACCGGACCCGTTCGCCCGCCGCCGCCAGATCGCTTACTGCTGCCCGCCACCGGGCGGCATGGTCCTCGTCGGTCCCCTCCGGCCAGCCGCAGTGCTCCACCACCACTGACAGCGACGGCACTTGCTCCAGCAGCGGGAGGACGGCCGGCACCTGGCTCGGGGAGGTGGCCAGTTCGAAGATGAGGTCGCGCTCGGCCACCAGCTTCAGCAACTCCAGTCCACGGGACGACTCGAGGTCGAGGCCGTGGAGCAGGCGGATCCCCCGGAAGTGGTCGCCGCCGGCCACCTGCTCGTCGAGCTCCCCGGCCCAGCTGGCCGGAGTGCCGTCGGGGTCGACGGTGCCGATGATGGCAGCCGGCCACCCGGTGGCATCGGCCATCGACTCGAGCCAGCGACCCTCGTCCCGGTGGGTACCGGGGGCGGTGGCCGCCGACACGTGGACGATCTTGGTCACCTGGTAGCCAGCGGCCTCGTCCCGGTATTCGTCGGCCAGGAAGTCGCGGCGCATGCCGGCCATGTCCCCGAGCCCCATGCCGGCCTCGTCGTCCGGCTCGGCCTGCAGGGCCGGATACCATGGGTGGTTGGTCAGGTCCCAGTGATGTACGTGGGAGTCGACGAATTCGAATGGTGCGGGATCGGGCACGGGTCCTCCGGCAGTCGGCGTGGCGGTCGTCACGGTTTGAAGGCGGATAGGCCGAGGCCGACCTCAAGAACCGACCCGGTGGTGAACCCCTCGTCGGCGGCCAGGTAGACGACCGCTCGCGCCACCGCCTCGGGCGGCAGCCACGGGACCCCCAGCGGGTTCAGCTCAGCGAAGGTCGGCTCCACATCGTCCCTGGTCGGGTGCTCGAGGTCGGGTCGGAAGATCCCGTACCACTCGTCGTTGTGGATCATCGGCGTGCTGGTGGTCGAAGGGCACACCACGTTGGCGGTGACACCGGAGGCGGCCAGCTCCAGGGCGACGGACTTGACCATGCCGATGACTCCGAACTTGGAGGCGCTGTAGTGGGCGAGGTTCTGGTTCCCCGACCGCCCAGACATCGACGAGGTGACGATGATCCGGCCGTAGCCCCGGTGTTTCATGTGGCCGGCCACCGCCTGGACGGTGTGGAACGTGCCGGTCAGGTTGGTGCCGATCATGTCGTCCCACTGCTGGTCGGAGAGCTCCTCGAAGGGGCTGAAGCCGCAGACGGCGGCGTTGGCCACCACCACGTCCACCCGGCCGAAGGCGGCGATGGCCTCGGCCGCCACCCGTTCCATGTCGGACCGGCTGCGGATGTCGGCGGCGAGGGCCAGACAGGTGGTCCCCGCCGCCTCCAGCTGACGCGCCGTCTCGGCCAGGTCCTCGGCGGTGGACAGGGGGTAGCGGACCGACGGGATCACTCCGGGCACGTCGCAGACGACGATGGAGGCGCCCTCCTCGGCCAGGGCAAGGGCGTGTGCACGACCCTGGCCGCGACCGGCTCCGGTGACCAGGGCCACCCTTCCCTCCAGACGTCTCATGTCTCCTCCATCGCCGTACGGCGAAGGTCCCAGCCCCCTCGGCACCGCTCCGGCTTGCTTTCCAAACATTGATACTATAAAAAAACAGTGCGTTGGGACACTGTCGATGGGGGGCAAACCGGGCAACGACACCGCACGTCGGGCGGTTCCGAATCGAAGTGGAGGATCACCACGTGACAAGCACCGGGCGCCCGGAGGGCACGCTCTTCATCAACGGGCAGTGGGTAGCGCCGGCCGGCGATGCGAGCGAGCCCGTCGTCAACCCGGCCACCGAGGCGGTGCTGGCCACGGTCCCGGTGGGCACCGACGCCGACTGCAACGCGGCAATCGCCGCCGCCCGGGAGGCGTTCGATCATGGCCCTTGGCCCATCATGCCCGGCGCCGAGCGGGCCGACCTCATGACCCGGTTCTGGGATGCCCTGGACAAGCGACACGGTGACATCGTCGACCTGGTTATCGCCGAGACGGGCGCTCCCCGGCCCCTGGCCGAGGGCCTGCACTTCCAGACGTCCATGGACCACCTGGCGTTCTTCGCCGCGGCCGCCCGGTGGAACCCGGTGGAGAGCCTCCCCATCGACGTCACCCCCAAGCCCACCGGTGGCAAGCTGTTGGGCGGCGGCGTCCAGGTGCACGAGCCGTTCGGGGTGGTGACGGGCATCACCCCGTTCAACTTCCCCTTCTTCATCGACGTGGCCAAGATCGGCCCGGCCATGGCCACCGGAAACACCGTGGTGCTCAAGCCGTCCCCCTTCACCCCGCTGGAGGCGTTCGTGCTGGCCGAGGCGGCCGCCGAGGCCGGCATCCCCGACGGGGTGCTGAACGTCATCACCGGCGGCACCGACGTCGGGCGTCGGCTGACCACCGACCCCCGGGTGGACATGGTTACCTTCACCGGGTCCGACACCGTGGGGGCGGCGGTCAGCGAGCAGGCGTCGGCCTCGATCAAGAAGGTGCTGCTCGAGCTGGGTGGCAAGTCGGCCCTCATCGTGCGCCGCGACGCCGATCTGGAATCCGCCGCCCAGTTCGCGGTCGGCCAGTACACGCTCCAGGCCGGCCAGGGCTGCAGCCTATGCACCCGCCACCTGGTCGACGAGGCGGTGAAGGCCGAGTTCCTCGATCTGATGGAGGCGTACACTCGGCAGCTCCAGCTCGGCGACCCGGCCGAGGTCACCACCACCATGGGACCGCTGATCCGCGAGTCCCAGCGCACCCGGGTCTCGGACTACGTGGACGCCGCCAGGCAGCAGGGGGCCCGGGTCGTCACCGGCGGCCAGCGGCCCAAGGGTCTGGACCGGGGCTTCTTCTACGAGCCGACCATCGTGACCGACGTCGGCCACGGCTGGCCGGTGGCGCAGGAGGAGATCTTCGGGCCGGTGGCCGTGGTGCATGGCTTCCGTACTGATGACGAGGCGGTGGCCGTGGCCAACGACTCCGAGTTCGGCCTTTCGGGGGCCATCTTCTCCGCCGACTCCGGCACCGCCTACGAGATGGCCCTGCGCATCCGCACCGGCGGCGTGGCGATCAATGGGGGCAGCGGCCGGATGAACTCATGGGCGCCGTTCGGGGGGAACAAGCGATCGGGCATCGGCCGCGAGTACGGCCTCGAGGGCGTACGGGAGTACACGCAGACCAAGGTCATCACCTTCAACGCCGGCTGACCGGCACACCACGCGACACCGACACAACGCCTCATTACAGACGAACGACAGCGAACAGGGGAGGACAGCATGGGAAAGCTCGACGGGAAGGTCGCTTTCATCACCGGGGCGGCGCGGGGCCAGGGACGGTCCCACGCCGTCAAGCTGGCAGAGGAGGGGGCCGACATCGTGGCCGTCGACATCTGCCGGTCCATCGAGACGGTGCCGTACGCGTCGGCCACCACTGACGAACTGGCGGAGACGCTCCTACTGGTGGAGAAGGCCGGTCGGAAGGCTATCTCCGCCGAGGCCGACATCCGGAGCAGTGAGCAGCTGGACGAGGCGGTGGCCAAGGCCAAGGAGGCCTTCAGCCACATCGACATCCTGGTGTCCAACGCCGGCATCTGGTCGCTCTCCCACGAGTCGTGGAAGCTGGACGACGAGACCTGGCAGACCATGCTGGACATCAACCTGACCGGGCAGTGGAAGACCACCAAGGCGGTCATCCCCACGATGATCGAGCAGGGCACCGGCGGCGCCATCACCATTACCAGCTCGTCCATCGGGCTGAAGGCCACCACCGGAAACGTCCACTACACCTCGGCCAAGCACGGGGTGATCGGTCTGGTGCGGACCCTGGCCCACGAGCTGGCCCCGTACGACATTAGGTGCAATGCGGTCTGCCCTACCAGTGTGGATACCACCATGATAAACAACGACGCCATCTTCGAGCTGTTCCGGCCCGATCTTGAGCACCCCACCTTCGAGGACTGCGAGGAGGCGCTCACTGGGTTGAACATCATGCCCGTGGCCCTGCTCGCCCCGAGGGATGTGAGCAACGCCATCAGCTGGCTGGTGTCCGACGAGGCTCGCTACGTGACCGGTATCGCTCTGCCAGTCGACGCTGGCTCGACGGCCAAGTAGGCCCGACATGGACCTGCAAATGGACGGCCGGCTGGCCCTCGTGACCGGCTCCACTAAGGGCATCGGCCGGGCCACCGCCGCCCAGCTCGTGGACGAGGGGGCAGCGGTGATCGTCCACGGGCGGTCGACCGGAACGGTGTCGCCGGTTGTGGAGGCCCTAGGCGAGTCGGGGAAGGTGTTCGGGGTGTGGGGCGACCTCTCTACCCCGGACGGCACCACGGGGGTGCTGGACCAGGTGCGGGCCATCGGCGCGCCCGACATCGTGGTGAACAATGCCGCCGAGTTCTGGGCGGCGCCGTTCTTCGAGCTTACCGATGACGACTGGTACCGGAGCCTCGAGACCAACTTGATGACCGGCGTGCGGCTGGTGCGGGCGCTGATGCCGGCCATGCTCGAGCGCGACTGGGGGCGGGTGGTCTTCATCTCCTCCGATTACGGCGTCCAGATCAACTCCGCCCTCCTGCACTATTCGGTGGCGAAAGCGTCGCTGATCGCCCTGGCCCGGGGCCTGGCGGTGACGGCTGCCGGCACCGGGGTGACGGTGAACTCGGTGATCTCCGGGCCGACCTGGACCGAGGGCGCCGCCCGCTTCATCGATGAGAACAACCCCGAAGGTGTACCGGTCGAAGACATCCGGCGCTCGTTCTTCGAACCGGGAGGCCTCCTGAGCGACTCGCTCATCGGCCGGTACTCCGAACCGCAGGAGATCGCCAACATGGTCGCCTTCGTGTGCTCGCCCCGCACCTCGTCTGTGACCGGCACCGCCCTACGGGTCGAGGGCGGGACCATCAAATCGGCACTGTGAGCCCGATTTCGCCGCCGTCCGGAGGGGCCGACCGGAGGGAACGACGATGACCGGCGAGATCCAGGTGGTGCTCCAACAGGCCGAGTACACCATCCGCATGGCCGACGTGGACGCTGCCAGCGTGATCTACTACGCCTCGCCGTTGCGCTGGCAGGAGATGCTGGTCAGCGAGTGGTTCATCCGCTGCGGCCACCGCTTGAGTGATCAGCTCGCCCAGGGGACCGGCTGCCCGTGCGTCGAGGTCCGGGCCACCTACCACCGCCCGTTGCGCCTCGACGACCCGCTGACGCTCGAGTTGACGGTCGAGCGAACCGGCCGGACCTCCTTCGGGCTCTCGATGACCGGCACCACTCCCGCCGGGGAGGTGGCCGTCCGGGTGCACACCACCAACGTGTGGACGGTGTCGAGCAGCGACGGGCAGGTCCGATCGATGCCTCTCCCCGACTGGTTGCAGGCAGCGCTGGTCGGTCGGACCCTCCCGTGAGGCTGAATGGCGGTCGACGGGGTCGACGACGACGCCGCCGTCACGTTGGCGGGTCGGTGAAACCCCGCAGCAGCTCGGCCGGGTGCTTCCCGTCGACGTACCCCAGAAACGGCGGGTAGAGGTTATAGCCGAGCAGTTCCTGAAGTCGCTCAGACAGACCCTTGACCAGCGCCGGCGGGTAGGTGAGGCCGAGGTTCTCCTGGGGCCGCAGCCACGACACGACGTACTCGAGCACCACGCCGAGGCGGGGCCGGTCGGTGTGGTTGGCTCCGCCCCCGTGCCACAGGCTGCCCAGGTAGATGAGCACCGAGCCGGCAGGCATCTCGGCGATGCGCACCGGTTGCGAGTCGACAGTTCGCTTTTCATGCTGGCCAAGGCTGCCGGGCACCAGCCGGGTGGCGCCGTTGGCCGCGGTGAAGTCGTCAATGGCCCACATGGTGTTGATGGTCAGAGGACCGGCGGCGGTCGGCAAGGGATAGACACCGTCGTCGGCGTGGAGGGTCTGGGCCGACTCGCCGGGACCGATCTCGATGGCGGTGGCCACACAGAGTTGGTAGTGCTCGAGTACCTGGTCGAGCACACCGAGTACCAGGGGGTGGAGGAGAGCGTCGTCGAAGCAGCGGACCTTGGCCGCCAGGGCGAACACTCGTCGGGTCCGGTACCCCAGGAACGAGTTGGCGCCCTCGTCGGTCTCGTCCAGCAGGGGCCGCAGCTCCTGGCGCTTTCGGCGCACGTTGTCGGCGTCGAGGACGCCTTCGATGACCGCGTAGCCGTCCCGGAGAACGGCAGCGGTGACGGTCTCGACAGTGGCGTCCTGGTGGTGCACCTATGGTCCTCCCGGTCCCGGCCGGTCAAGGCTCGACCCCGTCCGAACGGGTGGCGTTCCCTCGATGCGGATCTGTGATGATGCTACTGGGCGCGTGCAACGGGGCGTGAACTCCCCGCGACAACCGGGACGATGTCGGTCCGCCCCTGAGATCCGACTCCAACGGCGCAATTCCAGGTGGATTCCGGCCACCTTTTCGCGTGGCGACGATCGAGGGGGAGTCGGGCCTCGATGAGGCCGAACTCCGGGTACATTCGATCCAGACAGAGCTGCACCAATGGGCGATCAGTGATCCTGATGTCCCTTGACAACCATCGTGTCCCGTTTCGGGGTGAGAACTTGGCACGAGGCGCTGCGGTCGCTGGCATCCCCGCCTTTTCTCCCGGAGCTGGACCGAAGGGGGGGTCGAGGACGACGAGCTCATCACTCTGGTGGTCGACCAGAGGAGAGCGCTCGGACGGCTTCCCACTCCCGGGGAGTTCGGGAAGGCAGCGAAGGATGCCGGTCTCTCCGGCGTC
>PLIG01000141.1 GCA_003139255.1 Acidimicrobiaceae bacterium
CTACCCTGTCCCACAACACCGGTTCGGCGGCGATATCGACCGTGGCCAATCGGCACGCAGGGGTGCATCCCGTCGGGATTGCGATGAGGCAAGATAGAAACTGTGAACGGACCACCAGCTCCCGATTTCGACGCACTTCCGGCTGGCCTCCCGTCGCACTTCGATGCACGACTTCGGCATCTTCCGGCTGGCCGGATTCAGAGGATCGCCGACTTCTATGCGCTCCGATCCGTCGAGAAGGACCACGTTCGGCATCTCGCTCGTCAGTTCAGTCTGTCCGATACTCAGCGCCGATCAGTCGAATCCTGGTGGCTGCACCAGATCCAAGTCCCGCTCGACGGCACAATCCGAGATCTTGGCGATCAGAGGCATGTCGCATTCATGCGTCAAATGGAGAGACGCCGCTTGCGTCGGCATCGCTTCAAGTCAGAGTTCCTCTTCCAGCTCTGGTTCAACTCGATTGGTCCGGGTGGCAGAACGTGGTTCGGCAATCGCTACGTCACCATCCGGCACTACACCTTCAGACTTCGCTGGCGACCCTAATCGCATCCACGTCATCGAAGGCGCAGTGGTGCCTCAGAACAATGGGTCAGCGGCGCTTATCGCCTGCCCCGGCCCGGCACCTCGGGGACAGTGGTCCATGCCCTCCCGTGCTATCTCAGGGCAGTGGCAATGATGATGATTCCGCCCACGACGCCAAAGAGCCCGATGCTTCGGTATGCCCAAACCGGACCTGAGTAGAACCTTGCTTGGAGGTTCCTGAACCCTGTCGCAGTGCCCCAAATGTCGCCAACCAGCATTACTCCCAGGGCGAACAGCAGGATTCCGAAGAGAACCGAACCTACCCCGTGGTTTGCCGTGTCCAGCATTACCGCATCATCATGATCTGCACTATCGGCCGCTCTGAGGGTCATCCTAAGCAGCCAGACTATCCCTGACCACCGGGAGCGGGGCGGTTGTCAAGTGCCGCCGACCGGCACTTATGCCGCAGTGAGCGGCGAGTGCTTGGCGAGATGGTCGTTGACGGCACGCAGGTTCGTCGGTCAGGGATTACGTTTCATGCGTGAGCGCATTCCGACCTCCGTCAATGGATCTACCTGGGCCAGACCGTAAGGCGGTGTCTCAAGCTGTCCTGGTACGAGGAGATGCCGTCCCGGACCCACGCCTTGCCCCAGCTGCGGTCGAGCTTGGTACGTGGTTCGACCGCCGAATCTCGATTGCAATGATCGGCTGGGGTGCCATCACTGTCTTCGCCCTCGTGGCCGCCCTGACACTCCACCTGACTCTCATGTGGATCTTGGCAGCATTTGGAATCCTGTTCTCCTTGCTCATGGCGATTCCAAAGAGGCGGTATCGGCGTGCAATCCGGGAGAACACCTCACTCATTGAGGGCTAGGTAGCGTCCCTACGGTCGAAGCAACAGAAGCACATTGGATCACAAGGTTGCACTATCCCCAAACACCGGGAGCGGGGCGGTTGTCGAATGCCATCGACTGGCACGTCGGGGCAAGGAGAGTTCGGTTCCCGCGTGCTTTGTAAGGTATTCGCATGTCGGAGACTCCCTGGGCGTTCCCGCAAGGGACATCTGCTCCTGCCGGTTGGTTTCCCGATCCGGCGATGCCATCGACGTTGCGTTGGTGGAATGGGATGAACTGGACCGGATACACCGCCCCATCGGTGCCTCCGACAGACAGCTTCGGTGGTTACCCCGGAACCCAGAAGACCAATGGGATGGCAATCGCTTCATTTGTGTGTTCGATGGCGGGAATCTTGCTGCTCGGTCTGCCATGCCTAGTAGGGGTCGGCCTAGGTATCGCCTCCCTCCGTCAAATCGAGCGGTCAGGTGGAAACCAAGGTGGACGTGGCCTCGCCCTGGCGGGTATCTGGGTGGGTGCCATCTTCACGGCGATCTTCGTGGTCGTGGTCATAATCGGGATTCTGACCCCGAGCACATGCAACACCGGGTTTGGTTGCTGATCCGTTGCAGCAGGGTACCGACAAGGTGTCCCGAAACGCCGGGTCGGGGATCGATATTTGGCACGGCGCTGGTCCTCCTGCTCGCTCCAGCAAGCGGTTCAGATCGCTCCGTGTGCCCATTTGCCGTTCGGCTTACGGGACTATCCGACGAGGGGTCGCTCACGGTGCGGCTGGCGATCGCGTAACCGTCTGATCTGGGGTCTGGTGCACTAACGCCGAGGACGGCTCGAGGCGCGCCCTGAACGAGTGATCCGCCGCGTTTGCGGCCACAAGCACTCCTTGCAATCAGCCGGGTATAGCGCTTCACCGAGCTGGCTGATCAGGGGCAGGCATCGTATCCGATCGACTCCAACCCCTATGGCCGTCCATGGTCGGGCTTAGCCTGGTCACTACCCGTCGAGTTCCGATGACTATCGTGATCAGACAGCTGAACTAAAGGTTTTGCTCGCTGCAGGACTTGAATAGGGTGTGCGCAGAAACCGGGGTCACCTCAATGGATGCTGACTGCACGCCGGAGGACACCGAGGACTCGTTTGCAGCCTGGTACCGAGCGGAGTACCACAGTCTGGTCCGCACTCTCATTGTGGTGATTGGCGACGCTGATGTGGCAACCGATTCGGCCTCGGAAGCTTTTGTCCGAGCACTCCAGCGCTGGGACCGTGTCTCGCAGATGGCCTCGCCCACTGCCTGGACTTACACCGTGGCACTCAACGTTGCCCGACGAACGTTCCGTCGTGCCCGCCTAGAGGCAGTTGTCCTGCGCCGTCGCAGCGTTCCTCCTCCGGTTCGTGACGATTCCTTGGAGGTCTGGGACGCAGTCCAGCATCTCCCTCTCCGCCAACGCACGGCGGTCGCCCTCCATTACTTGAGCGACCTCTCACAACGGGATGTTGCCGCCGCAATGGGTGTGGCGGAGGGAACGGTGGCGGCGACGCTTCACGACGCTCGGCGCAATCTCGCAGCCACATTGGGTCAACCCAGCGGAAAGGAAGTGATGGAGCATGGATGACCTCACCGACATTCTCGAACACCTCATCGATGACAGCCGTCTCGCGGCACGACCCACCATGGAGCAACTCAAAGAGCATGCTGACAGACGGTCTCAGCGAAGGCTGCCCGGCCGCTCTGTCATCGTGGTGCCGCTCGTCGGGATTGCTGCCGCTGCGCTGGTAGTCGTACTTGTGCTCCAATTCCTCCCAGCTACAGGACAGCACCCGACTTCAGCGGCAGCCGCAGTGCTGAATGAGGCCGCCTCTGTCGCAGCCAACCTGCCAGCAAGCCAGGTTCCCGGTCCCGGTCAGTATCTCTACTACCGCACTTCCGGGGGCGAGGTTGTCCCGTCAGGTGGAGCAGCGGGGACACGCCAGTACCTGTTTGTTACGACTGAAACGACCGAGACCTGGGTGGCGCCCAACGGGTCAGGCCGACAGCGCGTCGACGCGGCAGCGCACCTTCTCTACCCCTCTGACCAATCTGCCTGGGAAGCGGCGGGATCACCAAACTACGACTATCTGCTGCCCGGTATCTATGACAACACGTTCCCCATCAGGTCTCTGCCCGTCGGGGCGACTGCGATTCTAGGGGCAGATGGCGAATACCACCTCCCATATCCTGCCGGTTCACACTTGCCCACGGACCCCACCGCCCTCAAGCAATACTTGAACCGCTACGACAACAACAGCGGTCCCACAACCGCCTTCCTCACCGCCAGTACCATCTTTGAAGAGGGAGCATCGCCCGCACTACGGTCAGCGCTCTTCCAGGTAATCGAGCAGATACCCGGTGTGACACTGGTGGGTCCAACCAAAGATGAGGCCGGTCGCTCCGGTCTGGGCGTCGCACTCGATAGCAAAAGTAGCTTCTACATGGGAAGTGCCAAGCGGTACATTTTCGTCTTCAATCCCAAGACCTCCGAAGTGCTTGGCATAAAGATTCTGATGGGTCCGGCGGGTAGCATCGGCGGTGCACCGGTGCCCGAGGGCACATTGATTGGATTCACCAACTTTGGTCCGACGGCCGTCGTGTCGTCTACATCAGTCGTTCCGCATTAGCAGTACAAGTGGCGGCTGAGATTGCAGGCTTGGTTTGGTGGCGGGGTATCCCGCACTTGTCATTCGGAGTGGCGTGGTGGTATCCGTGGGACCGGACGAGGCCGGGTCGCCGTATTCCCGATGGGGTAGTGCTCACTCCACGATCAGCCCACTGCGTTCGAATGCGGAGTCGTACCTGTCGCCCACGCCCCGGATCTCGTGGACGAGCGACCATAGGATCGCCCGCCAGGTTGTGATGGTCCCGGTGTCCGTTCGTGGAAGGTAGACCTGCACCGCCTGAAGATCGCCCCAGTCATCGACCACTTGCTGATCCCCCGAGTCGACCACGAGATGGCCGATGGAGACATCGCCATTGGACGGGAGAGCGGTGAGTCTCAACCGGAGCGTCAGATCGGCACCGCTCACGGCTTCTAGCCACCGTTCGCTCGGGATCGTCTCCCAGTCCTCAGGGGCGCTGGACAGGACGGAGTTGAGGACCCAGTGACTCTCGGACTGTATGAGCATCGCCATGGCCCGAGAGGCAAAGTCGTCGGTGGATTCATCCGACCTTCGCTGTACGAAGGCCTTTCGGCCCTCGGGAGTATCAAAGGAGCCGTCGAGCAGGTCAGCCATAGTGCCTCCATCATCGTCTCCCGGCATTGCCACCGATGCCCGAAGGCCGGTTGGCGAAGCGTCACAGGGCCGAGTCCCTCAGCTTCTCTAGATGGGTACGACTTCAGTGTAGATCCTGGGACCAGAAGTAGGGCGTGGTGATGAGATTGGACTCGGCGGTTCGCAGTTCCAGAAGACCTTGGGTTGGCCAGCCGCCCTCGACTTCAACCGAGCTTGCGCCGCCATGTGTCGCACTGTCCCACCGACCCGGCGATCGCGGGCGCTCTCAGTCAAATCAGATGAGACCGACTACAGGATCGGATTGCGCCTACGCCTCCTTGAGTCGGACCCCCTTCCGCTCACTATGTTGTCGCTGTCCACCCACTCATTGGGGCACCCGTGCCAGCGACCTCTTCGAGGAGCCAGCCCGGGTAGTAGCTGTCCGAACGCAGCTTCGGGATGGCCAGGTCGATCGTGCCCACCCGGGTGTCGAAGTCCCGGCGGCGCAGGCCGTTGCGGGCACCGATGCGGCGGCGCCGATACTTACAGGCGATGGTGCTGCGTCCACCCAAGCGCGGCTCTCACGGGGCCTGTAGCCTGACTGGTGAATATGATTCTTAGCCGCCGGTGGAGAGAGCGTGACCTGCGGCGAAGAATTGAGATATGGGGTCCGCGCATTGGAGAGCAAGCCACCACAACCTACGCTCACGGCATGTGGTGGACTCAATCCAGCTTCTTTATTGTTCTTCTATTGATTGCCATTTGCATCCCGCTTGAGGCAACACAACATACGGGCGCTCCAATAGTGCTTGCGAATCTGCTCATTTGGCCCTGTTTCTTGTATTGCACTGCAAAATCAGCCAGTCTTCGCGCTCGGGCGCAGCGCCAGGCGACCGAGGCGGTGGCAACCTGGGAAAGGGCAAATGTTCCGGTACGGAGCGTCGAGGCCTTTGATAGGTGGGCGGCGCAGAGCCAATACTACAAGTTCAGAAACGAACTGGACCGCCAAGAGCCCTGATCTGATGAAGGAATGCAGCGCCCTTCCTGCGTGACGAGCTTCGGTGAGCGCACCGACTCGGACGCCCATCACGAGGAGCGATCTCGTGACAACGAAGAACGTGCGGTGCTTCCAGGCCAAGAACTTGGGATCTTCAAGGTCAGCACCTTGCCGGAAGAAACCTGGAAACATCACCTGAACCTATCCGTAGGTGCATCCTCCCTGCACCGTCCCTAAACGCCGACTGTGGGTGCGTTATCTGCCGGAGTCCACTTGCCGTCGGCCGACTGCCACCGACCGGCACTTTGATGACACCCCGCAGGAGTGCTCGCCAGTCTGGGAAGATGAGGCCGTGGAACTGACGACCTTCCGGGTTACCGCATCGACTGGCAGTTGGCGCACCTTGCCCTGGCCCTTCGGTCTCGTGGACGTTTCGGACGGTCAACTGTGCATTCGTTCCTTCGGCTGGTCTTGGTGGGTGTCTGACCGCTGCGTAGACCGGGAGCAGGTCCAGTCCATCACCAGGCGGAAGATCATGGGCGCTGCGAGGTTCTCAGTTGCCGTGGAGAACGCACCGTCGATCACACTTCGAACATCCACGTCGGTTAACCAGTTGACCGATTGCTTGCGCCTTCACGGCTACCCGGTGGATGGAGTAGCTACCTGACCCAGATCACCGGTTTGTCACACGAAGCCCCGCACCGCAGAAGGTGCGATGCTGGCGTTCGTGACCTTTTTTGATGGTGTCCCAGATGTGCAGCCCGATCCAGTCCCAGATTTGCAACGGAAGCGCCCACCGTGGGAAGCGCCGCCTCGGGGATGGGTCGGTGGACCTCTTCCTTGGCACGTGGAGATCTTCTCCGGGGCAAATCTCTACGTAGCGATGGGCAACGTCTCCGCCTTCCCTTCGGGAGTCCTGTTCGACGTTGACGTTCGGATTCGGCCTGGAATCACCGACGGAGATGACGGTCCCGGTAGAACGCATCGCCTGGTTCATTACTCGCTACAGTCTCGCTCCCCTCGACTTGGCTGGGCGTTCTCCGATGGCCGGAAGGCGATCGCCGGTCGACCGATTCTCCAGGGACCAAATAGCGCCTCACTCATCGGTAACGGAGGGGGAGGCAGCGGATCAGATTGGCTTGACCACATGTGGCTGTGGCCACTCCCGCCCGCTGGCCCTGTCGTGCTGGCTTACTCATGGGAAGCAGCGGGCATCAGCGAGCGTGAGTTTGAGTTCGACGGGAGAGAACTGGCTGAGGCGGCGGGACGGGCCAAGCTCCTTTGGGTAGGCGACCAGTCGGATAATCGAAAGGTCGTGGACGACTTGGACCTAACCCGACTGGGTGAGCAACAGCCCCTCGGGTGACCGCTTACCTCGCCCTGGATACGCCGTGTCCCTGACCGCCGGCTGTGGGCGATTTATCCAGCGCCGGGTGCTTGCCGCCTGCGAACTGCCGCCGACCGGCACGAGTGGGGCAGGGTCATTGCGGCTGGCAGGGGTCTCCACCGAGGTGCGAGCCATGGCAGGCTTTGAACGTGCGCATCGTTGCAACCGTCGTCCTCGTCGGGCTCTTCTTCACGGTGCTGATCGGGGGGCTCCTCAAATTTGCGACTCGCGCTCGGGCGGTAACCGTTGTACGTCACCTTCGCCGAAATGGCACGTACAAGGTGAAGATCGGACCGTTCGAAAACGCATGGACACCTGAGTCACCACACTCGGCGACCAGGTTGTCAATCGGCTTCCCGCAGATGCCGGGGAGCGGCACCGTGACCTACACCCTGGACCCGGACTCGCAGCTTGTCCGGATGCGCTGGGAGGGGAAACGGGGGCCTACATATGAGTGGTCTGGCCCACTTCCGGTCACCGCCACACCTGGGTTCCAGCGGAGGGGTCGCTGGACCCTGGCCATCAGCCTTTCCATCTTCTTCGTCTCGGTGGCTCTCGGGGCCATCGCCGGAGCGGCGACTCAGTCATTTGTACCGGGACTTGTGGCTGGTCTGATCGTCGGGTACTTCGTCGCCGCAGGGTTCTGGATTGAGCGGCTAATGCGCTCCTTTCGGATTGCCTCGGCCGAGTTGAAGACGGAGGTGCCGTCCGGCGAAATCGAAATCGACCGTAGTCAGTCGCAGGGTCCATAGCTCACGCCATGCGAATCCACACTCAATGCGCCGGTACCGAACGAGTGCGAGAGGTATCCCTGACCACCGGGACTGCGTCACACTCCGGCACCTTGGGGGCAGCCTGCACCCTCGAGACGGGGTCAACGGGTTTAGCCTGTACCGGTGAGACGAATCGGGTTTGCACTGACTGCAGTGGCCGCAATTGCATGTAGCTGTTCGACGGCCATTACGACGGCGCCAAGCACTACGGCGGGTCTCAACGCCGGGATTCGTTCAGCGACGCTCGCATGTTCGACCTTTGCGCCTGGCACTTCAGAGCCAGATAGTTCCCTTGTCGGCGAGTCATTGGCCGCTGCCGAGAGTCTGGCTTCGGCCTCACATCCGACGACCCGGGTCGTTGCCCAGCATGGCACCTGCCTGCCTGTCACCGCAGACCTGAAGACGGGTCGGGTCGATCTCTGGGTAGTGAATGGTCACGTGATCAAGGCCGTCGTAGAGGGACCGTTCGGTACAACTTCGTCGACATAGCTGAGGCATCCGGCGGCAGAACCCTGGGTATCCCTGACCACCGGGAGAGTGTCACACTCCGGCACGTCGGGGCGTGTGGAAAAAGGTGGTCAGTCCTTCCTATCTTCGGGCTTCAGAGCGAAGAGACTGCGTTCTTCCTCCGTCACGGGGTAGGAACCACCACGCCTTAGGTTCCACATCCGGGGATCGTCCTCGGAGGCCCTGGACAGTCCCTTTCCAGCCACGATGGCGACTAAGGCGATGACCAGTCCGGCGACGACCAGCAGCAGTATCAGGACCCACGTCACTCAGTCAGGCTACAGACATGGACCGGGTCAAAGTTGGTTTACCCTGATCACCGGCTCGGGGCGCGCTACTCGCGGTGGGTGCTTGCGGGCCGCGAGCTGCCGCAATCCGGCACCTCGGGGGCAGTGATGACTGACGAATCCAGATTGAGACGCCCTCAGCCGCCCGGTATGAACGTCCAACCCGTAGGGCAGTTGCCATTCGGCCAGCCGACTTGCCACCAGGGACCGTCCAGATGAGAGAGACACTCGTCCGAGCGCATTCGGGCGTCCGAGCTATCGCGCATGTAGAGCAACCCCGTTCCCGATGAGACACTGCGGGGAACAAAGCTGACCTGTAGCCCATTGTGTGGACCAGGAACGACAACACAGCGCCCGTAGGCGATTCCGATACCCGGCATGTTGATGTAGCCAGTCGCCGAAGTGGTGCATGACGGTCCCGCTGCGTTGGTTGTCGCCACTGCTCGATCTACGGCCGCCTGCCACGCAGGTTCGTATGCCCTCATCTTCACGGTCAACAAGGTGCCGGTCCAGGCCCCTGCGGAGAGCAGTAGGCCAACTCCGATGATGACGACGGCGACGAGTTGGTGTTGCGACTTTCGCCCTGGGCACATGAGTCGCAACGCCACGACCGCCGAAACGCAAGCTGCAATGGAGACGCCGAGGACAATGACCGTTGAACTCAGGTTTCCCCCCAAGTCCGCCGACCACCATGCAATCGAGGCCATCGCAGCAACGGCCATCAGGCCACATGCGATCGGAACCAGCCCCAACCTCCCTTTCGGAGGTGGGGCATCATCGGGGGCCGGGGCTTCCAGGAGCGATGGCTCAAGCGGTGGCACGGATTCAGCCTCTCATCCAGAGCGGCAGAGTGCGCAGATTGCTTCGAGTGGGTATCCCTGACCAATGACACTGGTCCCAGGGTCCACCGCGTGACCGCTGGTTCTCAATAGCTTCGGGAGCACTGGGAGATTCGGCCTGACTCGGAGTCATGAGGCGTCTTCGGGCGTCGTCGACCGAGCTCTTCCAG
>PLIG01000112.1 GCA_003139255.1 Acidimicrobiaceae bacterium
GCCCAGCACTGCCACAGCGAGGACTCGGGTGCGTTCACGGGCGAGGTCTCCGCGCCGATGCTCGCTCGCCTCGGGGTCACGTACGTGATTGTGGGCCACTCCGAGCGGCGTCAGCTCTTCGGGCAGAGCGAAGACGAGGTGGCCGCCACGCTTCGAGCCGTCCTGCGCAGCGCGATGACTCCGATCTTGTGCGTCGGCGAGACCGAGCGTGAGCACGAGGAGGGTGTGACACAAGAGCGTCTCGGCGCGCAGGCCACAGCCGCGNNCCTACGAGCCGATCTGGGCGATAGGCACCGGTCGCACCGCCACGGCCGAGGACGCCGAAGAGGCCTGTTCGCACATCCGTGGGGTGGTCGGCGACCTCGCGGGAACGCAGGCCGCGGCGGGCGTGCGGATCCAGTACGGGGGATCGGTGCGGCCCGACAACACGGCGGAGCTGATCGCGCAACCCGACGTCGACGGGCTCCTGGTAGGGGGGGCCAGTCTCGAGGCGGCCTCGTTCGCGGCGATCGTGCAGAACGCGGCGGTGACCGTGGGCGCGCTCGGGTGAGGCTGACGGCTTGCTAGGTTTTGCCAATCGCCCAGGTTCGAGGAGGAGAGCGTAAGTGCTGACGATCGCAGTTCTCGTCATCCATATCGCCGTGTCGGGGGCACTGGTCTTCCTCATTCTCTTGCATTCGGGAAAGGGTGGCGGTCTCTCGGACATGTTCGGCGGCTCGGTCGGGCAGGCGGCCGCCGGGTCTACCGTGGTCGAGAAGAACCTGGACCGCATCACGATCATCGTGGCGGTGATCTTCGCCTTCACCACTCTGACCCTGGCAATGCGCGTTCGGTGAGCCGCGCCCGCGTCGGCGCCGTGCTCGCCGCCGTGGTCATCCTCACATCCTGCGGATCTACCAAGTCTCCGGCCGGCTCCGCCGGCTCTGGTGGCGCGCGCGCGTCGTCCCGGTCGGGCCTGCCGCTCGAAGGGACAACTGGTGGCACGGTGACTGTGGCCCTCGACCAGGTTCCCACGACGTTGAACGACCACACCGTCTTGGGGGACAACCCCAGCACCCGACTGGTGTCGAGCGCGATTTGGCCCCAGGTCTTCCAAGTCGGACCGGGCCAGACACCAGTGCTCGACACCGCCGTCGTTAATAGCGCAGAGCTCGTGGGCGTCGACCCCCAGACCGTCGTGTACCAGATCGATCCGCGGGCGGTCTGGTCGGACGGGGTACCCATAAACGTCGACGATTTCGTCTACGCATGGCAGTCCCAACGAGGGGGGGGCAATGACGTGGACAGAACCGCGGACTCGGTAGCGTCGACCCTCGGCTACCGCGACATCGCATCGGTCACCGGCAGCAACGCCGGGCGAACCGTGACAGTGGTGTTCCGCACCTCTTACGGCGACTGGGCGTCGCTGTTCGACGACCTGCTCCCAGCCCACATAGCCGAACGGGTCGGGTGGAACCACGGCTTCGACAGTTTCAACCCGGGTGTGCTCGTGTCGGGCGGGCCGTGGCAAGTCACGTCGTGGCAGCCGGGCCGCCAAATCGTGCTCGATTGGAACGATCATTGGTGGGGGAGTCCGCCTCATCTTGATCGGATCGTCTTCGATGCAGTGCCCGGCCAAGAAGCGATGGTGAACGCTCTTCGAGGTGGCTCGGCGGACGTCGGCTATCCGTCCGCCTTCGACAGCGCGTCACTCGCGGAGCTGTCGTCGTCGCCCGGCCTCGAGACGCAGGAGTCCTTGGGCACGACGATGCTCCAACTCGTCTTCAACGTGCACCATGCCCCACTCGGTGACAGCGCCGTGCGACAAGGGATAGCCCACGCGATCGACCGGGCGGGGATAGCTGCCACGGTGGTTCAACCGTTGGACCGTTCGGTGTGGGAGGACAACAACCATCTCTTCGCCAACACGCAACCCCAATACGTCGACGACGCCTCCGGCTACGTCACGGCGGATCCCGCGACGGCCGATCGGTTGTTGACCCAAGGCGGGCTCGTCGCCGACGCCAACGGGACGTGGACCCAGCACGGCGCCCCCGTCACCTTGGAGCTGGTCTGGGCAGACGACGACCCCTGGTCAGCGGCGACGGAGCCCCTCGTGGCCGCCGAGCTCGTGGGCGCCGGCTTCGACGTGACCGCCGTGCCGGTCACGAGCGCGCTGCTCACCGGATCGGTGCTGCCAGCCGGCGCCTTCGACCTGGCGATCGCACCGGTCGAGGCAAGTGCGTACCCGACGGCCTCTGCCGGGCACTTCACGTCGGCGGTCAGCGTGACCGGCCCGGGAGCGAGCGAAGACTGGTCCGGGTTCTCCGACGCCCGGCTCGACGCGCTGATGACCCAGGCCGCCCAACAACTCGGTAGCAACCAGGCGACGCCGCTGTACAACCAGCTGGACCGGGAACTGTGGGTCGCCATGCCGACGCTGCCTCTGTTCGCCGAGCCCACACTCCTTGTCAACTCGGCGTGGGTGAGCGGCGTGCAGGACGATCCAGGCGGCCTGGGCCCGGTGTTCTCTGCGACGAGCTGGTTCAGGGTCGCCGCCGCCCACCGTAAGAGCTCGGCCTCGTCTGCGTCACCGCCGGGGTCGTCAACACCGAAGCACTCAGTTCAGTGATGCGCGAAGCTGCTGTGAGACCCGCGCGATACAGTGCGCGGTGCGCTGTCAGGCCATGTGGCCGGTCCAGCTCGCCCTTTCGTCGGAGTGGCGGAATAGGTAGACGCGCTAGCTTGAGGGGCTNNTTCAAGTCCCCTCTCCGACACCCCTAAACACCCTGGTTAGGGGCCGTAATAGTCGCTCGCCGGTTGGTTGGTTTCTGCCGATCTTCTGCCGGGAGGTTGTAGGACTTGTCCGACTGGCTCAACGACGTCCCGGATCGTAGGACCGACGAGGAAAGAACGCGCCGCGAGTTCGAGGAGAACCGACGCCATATTCGGAGTGTCGTGAAGCCGGTACTCAGCGAGGCCGTGCAGCATCTCCACACCTTGGCCGTGCGAGCCGAGGTGACAGAGGCCCAAGGCCCCGTTTCCGGGGATGACGCGCTCACGTGTGCCCTCACCGTGGGCGCGGCCATGCTCATCTTCGGGACCACGAGGAGTCCCAGCGGACTGATCGCGATTGCCTCGAGCATCGGCGATCAGGGTGAAGGCGTGACAAGAGACCAACTAACAGCCGATGCGGTCAAAGCCCGAGTCAGGCTCTTTGTGGAGGCCGCGGTGACGCGGTGACGCGCGCAACGGCCGATGCACGGGCGACGGGTCGAGTCTTGCGAGGGTGTTGGCTCAGGCGTCCGAGAGCCGCCATGGTGCCTCCGATCGCCTGTGCGGGCCACCTCAGCGCGTGGGCCCGACGACGGCGCGCGTAGGAGGGCACGAGACGGAGCACCAGGTCGATCACCACCGCATACAACACCCAGCCGAAGAGCAGCACCAGGCCGCCGATCAGCCCGACCGAGACGCCGGAGCGGCGTCCGGTGCGCATGTAGAGCCTCACGAGGTGCTGCCGAAGATCAGCGCGGCCACGTCTTCGGCGGCCTTGCCCTGCATCCCCTGGACGACGTGGCTGTACGTGTTCAAGGTCACGTTCGTACTCACATGTCCGAGTCTCTCAGCGACGACCTTC
>PLIG01000032.1 GCA_003139255.1 Acidimicrobiaceae bacterium
GCTGAAGGCTCTCCCCGCCGAGACCACGCGAGTCGAGAAGGTCGGCGAGCCAGCGCTGCGTGTCTCGGTACTCGGTGAAAACGACGATCCTCTCGTCGTTCCACGTACCACCCGGCTTGCACGTCGCCTCCAGCAACTCAATCAGGCGGCGGGCCTTGCCATCAGGGCGGTCACCGTGCTTCCGTGCCCAGGCGACTAGCTCCGAGAGGAGCGTGTTCTCCACGTTTGTCAATACCGCCTGGAACTCGGTTGCCCTCGACAGTTGGTCGTGCTCGGCCTCCGTCTTCGCCTCATCATCGGCCTCTTCCTGTCCGGCCAGTTCGAGCTGTTGGAGCCAGGCGGGCGCCGTGCTTGGTCTCAGCAGCGACCGGTCGTGCGCCTCACTCTTCCGACGCAAGGTCTCTGCGTAATGCTGGATCGTCTTGGCAAAGGCGATCGGGGACGAGAAGAGCCGCTTCTTGAGGAGGAGCGTCGCGATGTCCACCGCGGAGCGCTCTGGCCCACCTGCCNNCGCCGAGCGCTCTGGCCCACCTGCCTCGGCTCTCTTACGCCGCGAATCGGCGAAAGCTTGAAGCAACCGGTGGGCTTCGCCATCAGCTTCAGAGTACGTCACCTCAAGGGCCCAGACCTCGCGCTTCGGAAAGCGGGGAGAGCCATCAGGGTTTCGAATCGTGTCCTTCATGCGCCGGATCACAACCTGGCGCTTGGCGCTCTCGTCGGGCTCTACGCCGCGGGCAAAGCGGAGCGGATCGAGCATCGCCAGCAGCGCGGTCCAGGACTCGCGGTACCCGTTGTGGGGCGTCGCTGACAGGAAGAGCCGGTGCTCAAAGTGTTGCGCCAGTCGGCGCATCGCCCGAGTTTGCTGGCTATCCACCGCGTAGTACGCCTTCGGTGCCTTGGGAGCGACGTGGTGGGCCTCGTCGACAATCAGCAGATCGAATACCCGCGGGTAGGTCGGGGTGGCCGGCAGCACCTCGCTGAGGATTCGCTCAGCCCGGGGGCCCGGGAGCCACTGGAGACTGACAATCGTCAGCGGGTGCACCCGGAATGGGTTGGCGTTGATCCCGTGAGTGCGCCGCAGCCGTTTGAGGCATTCGCTGTCGACGATGGTGAAGTCCAGCCCGAACTTCTCGGCCATCTCCGCCTTCCACTTGAGGGTCAGCGTTGCCGGGCAGACCACCATCACCCGTCGGACTCGGTGTCGCAGAAGGAGTTCCTGGGCAACGAGGCCCGCCTCGATCGTTTTGCCGAGGCCAACATCGTCGGCGATCAGGAGGTTGACGCGAGGCTGGCCGAGGGCTCTCACCAGCGGCTCGAGCTGGTACTCCTCGATCGTGATCCCCGACCGGAACGGGGCCTGAAGNNTCCTGGTCGCGAATGCGCCGGCCGACCTCGGCCTCCCAGATGACCTGTAGCTCCTCCGACAACGCGTCGTCCTCGACGCTACTGAGGAAGAGGAGATGCTGCCTGACCATCTCCCCGGCCAGGACATCAGGTGGGAGCGAGCTAGCTATGCAGTCAGTAACTACCCACGGACGGCCACGCACCTCCACCAGCTGGCGGATCTCAGGAACGGCGCCGGTCGTCTGAGCCAGCTCAGGTGCGAGTGAGGGTTGCGGCGCGTTAGGCACGCTTCAGCTCTGGGCCAGTTTCGTCCGACGCCTGAGCAGGTCGCGCACGGACTCCAGCCTGGTCACCCGGCCACCCCCCTTGGAGGTCGACATGTCTACGTCAGGGCAGCTCACGGCCGGATGATACCCGGGTATCGAAGGGTCCGCCCGGCCCTCCCCGCGCAATCGGCAACGCACAGGCGAGGCGCCGAACCGGTGCCGAGCGGCGGCGGCGACCAGCAGGGTTCGCTTCGACCTTGATCTAGCTCAGCGGGCTGCCACTACCGCGCAGGAGCAGGGTTAATGGGTCCTGGCCCACGCGAGTGACGAGGCACTCCGCAAAGGCGTGGACATCGCTGGCCAGAGTGGCGAGGTCTTCCCCGGTGACGACGGAGACCCCGTTCCGCAAACAGTCGTCGACGTCGCCTGCGACGACGTTCGCTCGATCAAGCGACGTTAGGATCGTCCACCTGGTGTCCCACTCCGAGAGAAGTGGGGCCAACGACTGACGAGTGTCAAGCATCCGCCGCAGCTTGTCCCCAAGGCTATTTCCCAGGGTTACGCTCAGGCATAGGGCCCGTTGGGACGGCTCATGAAACGCGACGAGGTCGATGCCCTCAACCGCCGCGGGAACACCGGCGTGGAGGACTTGCCAGCCCGCGGCGACGAGCGCGTTGCCGATCCCAAGCTCCAAGAAGGCTGCCCCGTTCTTCATCTTGTCGTTCGCCGCGAGACGGATCAGCCTNNGTCCACCGGCTTCTGTTGCTCTTGAAGCAGGCGCCAGGCTGCCTCGCGCTGGGCAGCCAGGCCGGTCACTGGCGCCCGAGCCGAAAGAGCGAACGAGGGCTCCTCGCCCTCCCCAACCCACACAGTCGGCGCCGGTAGCTCTGCATCCACCGGCACCTCCTGACGAAGGCCAGACCACCCTTTCGGTGCGGGAGTTGGGCTCCATACGCGATGACGCTCAAGCCTTATATCCCAGGGCCCCACGCCAGTACTGACCCAGAACGTGGGCACACGCTGCCCGACGAGGCTGTAGGCGTTGACCGCGAGACAGCCTTCGCCCATCGACTCCAGGCGTACTGCGTACGGCGACGGAAGGAAGACCTCGAACCGACCGGGTGCCGAGTGGGTAATGTCCGTGCCCACGTGAAACCGGAAAACGTCGGCAGGCTGATCTCCTGTCCATCGGGCCGCAGCGTGCACCAGAGACAGGGCTGAGGGCTGTGTCATCGTGGAAATGGCATTCCCGTATACGTGCCAGTATCTGAACGACCACTCTGTGGGAACCCCAAAGGCAGCGTTACCGAGGTGTCCCTGCTGTTGGAGATGACTAGAGGGACGCGGCTCGCGCGACACCGAGTGGAACTGCGGGCAGGGCAGGACTATGGAGGACAGTGCTGCAGCGCGGCCTTCTCCCCAGGCCTTGACTGCGTCGGCCGCCTCTTGGAGCGAGACCGCACCCCGCCAAATCGGCGGATCTTGCCAGGCGGGCGTCAGTGGTTCCAACTCCTGGAAGACACCGCGCATGGCGAGGTAGCCGGTCTCAATAGCACGGCCATCCGCGGGCGGGAGCAGTAGTGCCCTAACGTCGACCGCAGTCCACGGACCTTCTCGGATGGTTGCGGCGAGGTCGGCTAGGAGCTCCTCGGGTGGACCGCTGCGATCCCTCAATGGGCCGCCTGACGAGTCAAAGCCGAACGCTGTGGGCACGGGACGGGTGAACCTCAATCTATCAATCTGCCGGAATTGTGCACGAAAGCGAGTGGTTTTGCAGCCGTACCGCAAGGCTGGAGTGACGTACTTTACACGGGGGCGCAGATGGTCCGATCAACCCGGCGGATCAGCCCCTGGTGGTGCGCCTGAATCCTGCCAAAACTGCACTGTCAAGGATGTGGCGAGCATCACCGCTATCAGCGCATGGTCACGCGTGAAGACTCCAGCTTGGCCGACCGCGTGGGCTGTGGCGTGCCGATCAAAGTGGTCGGGAATGGGGTCCCCGTGTGCTGGCCAGCATTGGGCGAATCCGAGAAAGAGCGGTCTCAGTACTAGGCTTTCGACCGCAACCCGTAAGGGNNAGGGAAGGTCATCATAGGGCTCAGATGCCCGCCGCGCTGCGACCTCCCGTCCCTTAGCCCCAAGAATAGCCAAAACGATGCTGTCCAGTATGTTGGCAGCGTGAGATTGAGCGGGCGCCTCGAGATCGGGATGACGCAAGGCTCTGATGGCGCTCCGGCACTGGCTCGCCCAATCATGGGTAACGGCGCTCAGAACAGCCTCACAGTCGTCAAGGATCTCTACAAAGTGCTCTGACAGAATGTGGCTGCGTTCCTCCCTCGTCTCAGCCTTCACGAGACTATGCACGACGCTGCCTCGTGGCACCCACGCAAGCGGCAGGCCCTCATCAAGAGCGAGGCGGGCGACCTCATCGAGCTCGTCACCCCCTCGTAGGTTTTCAGGCAGCCAGGATTCGAGGTCCCTGGTAAAGGCCTTCCAGTCGATCCCTTGGAGGAGTTCCGAAAGTTGTCGGGTTAGTGTCGAGTAGTCGAACTGGGTCGCGATTGCGGCAAGGGCATCGCGTTGGATCTGGCTTGCGCTCCAAAGTGCGGAGTTACTCAAGACGAGTTCGTTTGCTCGAGTGATCGCGGACAGGTCAAGAGATTTGGCGAAGTGCTCCAGCCAGTCTTCGTGGACGCGGGCGATTGGAGCAAGAGCCGCTGCCGCCCCGATAGAGCGAATGGCGTCTTGGAGGTAACCGAAGTTAACCGACGATACGACTGTCTTCGCAAGATTGGCCTGCATCTCATTGATGTCACCAACGACACTTTGCACGACGCCTAGGGCGCTGAAGTCGAAGCTAGCGAGTACACGCTGCTGCTGGCGGAAGGCATCTAGCGCTACCTCCAGCTGGTTAGGCGGCTGGTTTCCGACGGAAGAAGGGTCTCGGTCGCTGACGTCGGCCGGTGCGGTGTCGTCTTCTGGATTAGTCATTCGTCTCGAGTGTGACCCGATGGCACGGAATGTGGGGGACGGAGGACGTGGGCCACCTCAGTCATCACGTCCGGGTCCCCGGTCGTGGACTCGGCAACCCTCCCCACGCCCGTGACAGCGAGGGTCAGCGGGCCCACCTTGTCGAGGATGTAAGAGCGCAGCACCCCAACCGTTGGGAGGCCCAGGAGATGGCCCAGTGCTCGGGTCCGTGTC
>PLIG01000021.1 GCA_003139255.1 Acidimicrobiaceae bacterium
GCGACCGTCCCCATTCCGGCGCTGTCTGGAAGTCGGAGTTCTGTTCATGCCGTACCACCCCCGAGAGGCGTCTCGAACCGGCTGACGAGCCGACCTCGGCTCAGAAGCTGATCCACCGGCACGGGACGAGGATGGCGCACCCTCCGGCTCCTCGGCCCCCCCGGGTCTCCATCGCCGCGCTGATCGGCGGCGTCTGTTTCGCCGGAGCTCCTCAATAGCCGCGCTGCCTGCGTAGGTGAAGCGACCAGCGGCACTTCGAAGCCGCTCTCGGTCACCAGCATGAGCCGCAGGTCGAGCATCGGTGGGGTCTCGTATTCTGGCGAGTGGTCGGGTCCTTCGACCACTCGGGGTGGATCCCTTTCAGCTCCTCCCGCCGATGTCGGTGCTCCCGGGGGAACACCTCCAGTCGACACCCGGCCGGGGCCTCGCTCTACGGCTGACGATGATCGGGACATCAGGCCTCCCTTGTTCGTGACAGGAGCCTTGTGCTCCCGGCACGACCCATCGTCCAGACGGACGTCACCCGCAACGTCACCCGCGGGGGGACGTTCACGGAATTGTTGGAGGCGCCGAACGTCACCCTCGGGTCATGAACGTCACCCTGGGCCCGAAACACTGAAAAGGGTCAGCGGTCGACAGCTCGAACATGTGGTCCGGATATGGCAAATCCCGCGGCGCCGTACCTCGCTAGGGGCCGGTCAGCACCAACCCGTTATGGCTGCGCCTACGCGGTTCCTTCGATGCCTGGCAGCCCAGGTACGGGAGCATGGTCACGCCCGATCTATCCGAGCCACTCTCGGGCGCGCCGGTCAACCTTCTCCCATCCGGCTTGCCAGTCCTCCCGGAAGAGTTGTTGTCGGCGAATCTGTTCAGCGGCCAGGATCCCCGCCGAGAACGCAACCTTCGATGAGGCTCCCTTGGCGCGCTTGCGCAGCCATGCCTCGGCGATGACGGCATCGTGGTGTTCGCCGAGTTGCGTTTGGAGTCCTTCAGCAGATGTAGCGACTCGTCTCGCTCGTTTGCCCACAACCGCCTCGGCTGCCTCGGCTGCATACCGGAACCGCTTGGCTCCTATTCGAATCTGATGGAGCTGCCGATCAGTCGGTTCGCGGTCTGCTGCCCGAACCTCCTTGTACAGCTTCTTCCAGGGTCGCTTCACCACCTTGGGAAGCGCCTTGGAAGCCCTCTGGTCCGGCCCGATACCTCTCCCACGACCACTCCCAACATTCAGGAAAGGTGGCCGCTCGACGGCCGCATGCAGCTTGTCGAGGAGGAGCAAGTAACGCTCGCTCTGCAAGACATCAGTCACCCGGTCGGCTGCAGTGCTTCGCTGGTCTTGAAGCTGTTCTCGTAGGCCGGTCACACCCTTGTCGTCTCCAATCTGGGGCGATCCGTTGAGATCCAGGTGTTGTCCAAGGACGTCGGCGTCCCGCACAAGGCCCAGCTCGCCTCCAAGCCACTTCAAGTCACTCCGCGTGTGACCGACCCACAGAGGATCCAGAATCGCTTTGAAGGTCTGCAGATCAGAGCGAAGCCGACGGGCTGCCACCCGTGTCTGGTGGATGGCTTCAGGAGGCGGGTCTTCTTCATTGAGCCTCAGTAGGTACTCATGATCCAAAATGCGATCGAACGCAGTCTGGAGACTCGCACGCACAACGTCTGCCATCGTCGACTTCGGTCCCAACGAACGACTGTTGGCTCCATTGACAGCATCGTCATCAAGGGCACGGGCGAGCTTCGGACCTCGGCTATCTATCCAGGCACCCGCCTCGCAGAGTCGATCGATGCACCTATTCAAGAGGGAGCTGTCGGCCTCGTTCAGTTCCACCTCAATCTGCCGAAAGCGACGGCCATCGTGAGGGCCCCCATGGATCGTAACCAGGTCATCGTCAAGTTCAGCCAGCAGGATCTGCCTGCCACCTTGAAGCATCAGCCGACGGCGGCTCGTCTCCAGTGATGTGATCTTCTGGAGCGCGGCTCTCCGCACAACGCCATGAAGGATCTCGTTCACTCTGTCAGGAACGAAGTCAGGAGATCCGACCCATTCCAGTTCCGTTCGGTCAAGTGTCGGACCAGAGTTGGATTGAGGCAGCTTCAGCGTCCATGTTCCGATGCCTTCGTCGTCCCCGATCCGATGACGGAGCGTTATCTCTCGGGACCACAGCCGGAAGTCGGGGGTGTCGAAGTAGGTCGCCAGGAGTCGTTGTTCGGGCAGCCTCACGGTCCGTTTGACGAGATCTCGCAGGTCAGGAACAGAGAACTGGCGATCGGCCCCCAACTTCACTTCTCGCTCGGTGGGATGGGCGGGCACCCTGCCAATGTACCCACTCGGGCCGCACTGCAACCAGGTGAGGTGCTTCAGCGACCCTCGATGGCATGTCCAAGATCCGCCAGGAAGACCGCGAGGTCGGCGATCAGGACGCGTAGTTGGTGAGCCACAGCTGGGAGGTAGCCCTCCCCTTACTTTTCTGCCGGTGCTTCGAACGAACGACCAATGAAGCCATACCTTTCGATGAGACCTTGAAGGTGCTCAGCCAGTTCGGCATCGGGACAGGGATGGGTCTGCAGCCGTCGGAGTTGGGCTGAGCCAACTGCGTGAAGTTGATCGGCACTTGCCCTGATCGCATCGGGACCAATGAGGAGAGATTCTGAGGCGACGATGGCGGTGTCAACAAGAACAATGAACTCAGGGTTCTCATCTCCTGCCCACAACTGAAGCTCACTGTCCCTGGGGCTCACAGATCGAACGCTATGCGGTTTACCCCTCGGAGCAGATGACCTCGCCGTGCGAGGCTCCTCGGGTCGTTGACCTAACCATGGCATCTGCCGACGTGACGGATCAATGGTCCGTAAGCTGGCCCGCTACCTCACTCTGCGTGAAGCACCGTGACTCTGAGGGCTGCTCTCATGCCGTGACGCGCAAAGTTCATCTGGACGTGAACTGAACCCTCAGCTGCTTGAGCTGAGCACCGGGCTTCCAGCTCGTCCGATTGAGTCCGCTGTTGGCTCAGTGACGCGTCGCTTCGTCCATTCTGGTCTTGAGCTATTGCCAGTCTGAACGACGCCGTCGTCCGGACGACATCGAGTCGCCCGCCCGACGCTCTGGCGCATTCGGGGGTCTGCTGGGGTTTCTCATCGTGTCGCCACCCCTTCCGGCCTCAATGGCACGTTGCGAGGCGCCGGCACGGATGGTGACCCTCCGGGTCGGCTTGTTCGTCGCCTCACCATCCGGCCTTCGCTTCTCACTCTCGCTGCGCTCGACCATGACCCCAGCGGGGTCCCCGGCGACCTCCTGTTCGGTACCCAGCGGCAACCGCCGCTCAACCGAAGGAGGCCGACATGGCTACTGCAACTGCTCGACGTTCACCCAAGCTCACGCCGGAGATGGCGCACGATCAACTGATTTCCGGTGTCGAGGCGCTCACCACCTCGGACCAGTGGCTCGCCTACCTGGGGGTGGCGGCCAAGTTCACCCGCTACAGCGCCAACAACACCTTCCTCATCATGATGCAGCGGCCGGACGCCACCCGGGTGGCCGGGTTCCACACGTGGAAGTCCCTGGGTCGGAGCGTGAAGAAGGGGGCGAAGGGTATTGCCATCCTCTGCCCCTGCGTTCGACGGACCACTGTCGAGGACGCGGACAGCGGCGAGACGAGCACCCACTCCCGGGTGGCCGGATTCCGGGTCGGATACGTGGATCTCCCCGACGATGGGCTGAACGTCGTACACCCGGTCGGCGTTGCTCCGGACGGCATGTGGGACACACTGGTCCAGCGGGTCGAAAGGGCCGGCTTCACTGTCCGGTTCGGACCGGACCACGACGAGTCGCTAGGTTCTGCCTGGGGGCGCACCCACTACGGGGACCGTTCGGTCACGGTCAAGAGCACGGCCGATCCTGCTGGAGCGTGCAAAACGCTCGCTCACGAGCTCGCCCACGTCCTGTTGCACGAGCACCGCCTCTACGAGCACCGGGGCACCGTCGAAGTGGAGGCCGAGTCCGTGGCCTACGTCGTCTCCGCTGCCTGGGGGCTTGACACCTCGAGCTACTCCACCGGCTACCTGACCGCATGGAGCGGGGGCGACGTCGCCGCCGTCACCGCTACCGCCACCAAGGTGCTGGCCTGCGCCCGGACGATTCTCGAGTCCACCGAGTCGGGAGAGGAGGTGGTCCCGGCATGACCGGGCCCACCGACTTCGCCGCAAAGCCCCACCGTCCGGGCGACGTTGAGTCGTCCGGACGGTGCTCTGGCGCGCTTTAGGGGTCTGCTGGGGGCTCTCAGTCTGTCGCCACCCCTTCCGGTGTCAAGGGTCACTGCGGGACGCCGGCACGGAAGGTGACCCGTTGGGCCGGCTCGTCCCTCGCCTCACCATCCGGCCTTCGTGTCCTCGTTCGCCCGTCGGGCGCCCCGTGACCCCGGCGGGGTCCCCGGCGACCTCCTGTTCGGTGCCCAGCGGCAACCGCCGCTCAACGAAAAGGAGGCCGACATGGCCGATTCACTCACTCCCACTGACTGCCCATTCGACGAGCCGTGCAACACCACCGACGTGGACGGGATCGACTGGGACGCCGAGCTCATCCGCCAGGTCGGTGAGTACGACGCCTTCGGTCCCTTCTCCGATCGGGACGCCTACCCCGGGCCGGCATGACCGGTCGGGGCCGGGCGGGGCCCTGGCCGGTGGTCCGACCGGGCGATTGACGGGAGGACCGACCTCTCAGTTGCCCGCGCCTTCCGTGTCGGCTCCACATTGTGACTGTCGGGGTAGGCGCCGCACCCGAATCCACGGCAGTGGACTCAGCAGAACTGAGTCCGGCTGAACCGAGCCGCACCGAGTCACTCGGGAGCGGCACACCGCCGCTGTGCGGCGCTCGGTGTGCGGGAGACGAACGTCATCCTCGGACTGAGGAACGTCACCCTCAACGTCACCTCTTCCTGGTCAGCGGCTGCTGGTCTCACACCGGCCCCTTGGCCGTCAAGGTCGACGCTCCGAGGCGCCGGCTCGGATGGTGGCCCACAGGGCACGGCTCGTCCCTCGCCTCACCATCCGGCCTTCGCTTCTCACTCT
>PLIG01000019.1:0-3583 GCA_003139255.1 Acidimicrobiaceae bacterium
GAAAGGGATGGTGTGCAGTTCGTCGAAGCCAGACGCGATCAACTCCCGGCGGTACTCCTCGCACAACTCGGCAAGCACCGGGTCGGCCGATGCGGTAATCCGTGGCGCCTCGCTTGCCTCACTCCGACCGATCATTCCTTCGAGCCGAGGATCGAAGCCCCAAAAGTTGAAGGAGCGAAGAAACGCTCCACCTGCCAAGATCCGACCACCAGCCATGGTGAGCGGTCGCTCATGAAGGTTCCAATAGGCGACATTGACACCGCGGTCGCGCTCCACTCGGTACGGGAACAGCGAGGGGACGAAGTCAAGCCATCGCTGATCCAGTACCCGCATGTGGGGAATGTCGACAAGACACTCCCTTCGGAGTCGCTCTTTCAGGAATTCGATGAAACCTCCGTTAGTTGGCCCAACGCCATAGATCCCGGAACTGAAGATCCCAGTGCCCAAGATCGCAGTCTCGTCCGGATCGAGCCCGTCACGTGGCAGAGGGTCCAGCACGTGGGGAACCAGCAGTACCCCGCAGGACGCGGCGGCGCCCACCTGCGCCAGGCTGTCGAAGATCATTGCATGGCTGTCCAGGTAGGTTGCTGCGCCAGAGTGTTGTCCGAGCAGGTGGTCGAGAAGCCATGGCTTGAGTGCGACCGTGATCTGGCGTCCGAAGAGGAGCGCCATTCGGTGCAACTCGTCGCGCTCGATGCCAATATCACCCACCGTCACGACATGGAACGGTTCGCCATCAGCCACGACGCTCCCCTCGATGTCGTCGACCACGAGAATGCTGAGCGCATCTCCGGGGTGGTGCCGGGCAAAGGACCGGGCCAGTACCCGGGCGTGCGCCAGCCCGGCGCGCGTCACGACGGTGCCGGCGATCACCCGGGCCCTTCCTTCCGCGACAGGATCGCGGAGCCGACACGGATCGGTCGTTGACCTTCGGTAATGATGCGAAGCTCGATCAGAGGCGTCAGCTCACACAGCGGAGGTGGAACCTGTCTCGCCAAGACCTCGAACTCGATCGAGTGGGTGTCTTCGCCAACTTTCTTCCGGTTCAACGCGTGCGAGAGAACCAACCGCTCCACCACCTCGATCCCGTCGGATAGGACCTGGATTCTTGCAACGGTGGCCGTATCAGCGTCAGACACCTCACCGTCCAATGAGTCGACGACGACATCGAAGCGGTACAACCCAGGGGTGAGGCGCCAACCTGGCCCGTTAGCGAGGATACCGGCCTCGCCGTCGATGGAGTGGATTTCGGAACCCACTCGAACCGCGGCGTCATTCACCCACAACGCCGGTAGCCAGTCGCTCTCTCCACGCGCCTCGGCGATCCCGACGTCGCCGACGCGCTGCACCGTTACCGAGTCCAGTACCGCATCGACTTCCCCTTGAGCCCTGACTCGCAATTCCACTCGCGTATACCGGTGGTTGGCCCACCGCCCTCCCACCTCGAAGTCGAGCACGGTACGTCCTGTCGCAAGGTCATCGCGGGTCACCGCCCGGAACCCCAGCACATAGCCGTGGACGACCACATCCACCAGAGCCACCACCGTCGACCCGTCGCCGGACTGCACGGCATTGGTGCGCAGTCTCAGCTCGGCGCGATAGTGGCCACCCTCGAGCCGCCACTGGGGGCCGACCACCATGTATCCAGCCCGCCCAGACCGTTTGATCACTTGCGATCCCGTTCGTTCGCCTACATCTCCCACAGACATCGCCGGCAGCCACTCGGACGAAACGACGTCGTCCGTAGGACTCGCGATGTCGCTCACCCGTTCGACGAGTAGTGCGTGGATGGTGCCATACACCTCACTCCGGCATTGGATGCGTACCTGTACACCTGCGCTCAGCGCAATCTGCTGCAACCGGGTCGGGATGACGAAGTCGACCTCCACGGAGCTGCCGCCAACCTGATGAACCGATGTACACCCCAACACGTAGCCGTCCAACGACACCTCGACAACGATCAGGTTGGTGTCGCACGTGACAACTGCGGGCCGATCTCCAAGCCAGAGCTCCACGGTTGCCCGGTAGTGGCCGGCATCGGCCAACGCATTGGGACCGGACAGCACAACGCCGGTACGGTTGGGCTTTATATCCACCACCCCTGTTGGGCTGCGCTGTCCGGCTTCGCCCGGCACCATACGACCTAACCAGTCCTCCGCGGTGGTCGAGCTCATATCTGCCCGTGCCAGTCTCTCCGGGACCTTCTCTGCGGCCACTTCGTAGGCCTCCTGCGCCCAGGTCCTGAACGCGGCACTTTCCGCAGCGTCGAACGGATCGGGGGGCTCGGACCTGCCAGTAGCTTCCGCCTCGAACAGGGCATCGGTGTAGAGCCGCCTTAGACTGGCGTAGACAGGTGTGCCCTCGGCAAGGTAGTCAAAGGAAAACGGAATGCGGTGGTGTTGCTCGTATCCTGCCGCGTAGAGCGCCAGACCGTAGTTCGCGCACAACTCGGCGAGCGCTGGTTCGTTGGCCATGGCAACACGAGGCCGATCCCAGTAGTCACGGGCGCTCAGGACATGCGGGATCCTCGGATCGAACCCGCTGAAGTGGAATGCCCGCAGTGGCACGTTCCCGACGAGGTAACGATCCCCCATTTTCGTCAGTCGGCGCTCGTGGATATTCCAAGGCGCTGCGTCCACCCCTGGATCTCTCAGAACACAGTGGTCGAAGAGCGCCGGCACGAAATCGAGCCACCGTTGCTCATTGACTCGCATCCCGCGAACATCCGTGTGGCACTCACGACGCAGCCGCTCCTTGAGAAACTCCAAGAAGGCCTGGCCTGCGTGGCCCACCGCAAAGAAACCGGCATTGAAGGTCCCAACACCAAGGATGGTCGTCTCGTCGGGCAAGTGCCCATCGCGTGGGACAGGAGTGATGACGTGGGGAACCACCACAACGCCGTGCTCAGTTGCGTTATCGGTAACCGCCTGAAGGGACTCGAAGATCATGAAATCACTGTCGATGTAGATGATCGACTCGACACCGTTTCGGAGAAAATGCTCGAACGCCCAGGGCTTGATAGCGGCGATCAGCCGATTCCCGAAGAGCATGGCCATTCGGTGAAGCTCTGCCGGATCGACATCGAGATCACCCAGTCGCAGCGCTCGGAAGGGTTCGTCAGCCTCGTTGACCTCTCGCTTGACGTCGTCGATCAGCAGCGCCCAGAACTGGCCATCGGGATGGTGCTCGGAGAACGAGCGAGCCAGCACGCGAGCATGGGGAACGTATGCCCGCGACACGATCGTGTAGGCATGGACGCCCAAAACGGATCTCCTCCTTCGGGAGCCCGGACAACAGGCACCGCCATGGCACGCGCAGCTGGTTCCGGTATGCCCAAGATAGTACTGCCGTGTCTGTTGGCTCTTGGGCCCCTGAAGCTCGATCCAGGGCCCCCAGGAGGTAAGTCCACGGAGGCAACGACAATTGTCGACCGGTGGACATCCGGGTCGTAGAGTTATTCAATGGTCTCGCCGCGATATTACACGAAAGGTCTTACTCGGCCGAGGAGCCAAGCGTGAAGGCGGTGATCCTTGCCGGCGGCCGGGGCACCCGATTGACCGAGGAGACGGTGGCCCGGCCCAAT
>PLIG01000019.1:3603-3959 GCA_003139255.1 Acidimicrobiaceae bacterium
AGTTCTTCGCCAACTACTTCCTCCACATGTCGGATGTCACTTTCGACCTCCGCGAGAACCACATGGAGGTCCATCAGACGATGGCCGAGCCATGGCGGATCACTCTCGTCGACACCGGACTCGACACCCAAACTGGGGGTCGGCTGAAGCGAATAGCNNGGACTTCTGCTGCACGTATGGCGATGGCGTCGCGAATGTGGATATCACCAAACTCATCGAGTTCCACCGATCCCAGGGGCGGTTGGCCACGGTCACTGCCGTGCAGCCACCGGGTCGCTTCGGGGCGCTCGAGATCGAAGGGACCCGGGTGACTGCGTTCCTCGAGAAGCCTCATGGGGACGGGAATTGGATCAATG
>PLIG01000019.1:3976-9161 GCA_003139255.1 Acidimicrobiaceae bacterium
TTTGGCAACCGGTCGACACCTTGCGTGAGCTGCACCTTCTCGAGGAACTCTGGGAGAGCGGCAATGCACCGTGGAAAGTCGGCTGAGCTCCGGTTGTGACCGTCAGGTCCCCAGGTAGCGGGCGGTGTCCTCGACTTGGCGCGATAACGGCTGCATGGACATCCCATACGACTTCGCCAGTGAATTGATGATGGTCGAGTCGCCAACGTAGCGATCCGTGGCACTGCCATCGAGCGGTGGTCGTCGGATCGGCATCCCCGGCTCGCCCAGCACCGAAGCCGCCAACTCGGCCAGCTCGGCTACCTCCACTTCGCACTCGCCGGCTGTGTCGAAGGCCACGTGCGGCATGGGTCCCTCCCCCATCATCATGGCAAAGACCAATTCGACCAGGTCACAGACGTGGACGTAGGAGCGCACCACCGGTCTGGCGGCATGGAGACGTATCGGTCCGCCACGTGCGATGTCATTGATGATCGAACCGAGGACGTAGTGATCGGGCTTGTTCAGAAACGGTCCCGCTAGATTGAACAACCGGGGGACGACAATACGAGGGGTCGGCCCCTTTCCCCCCATCCCTTCTGCCAGGTCCAAAAAATGACGCTCGTCCCGTGCCTTCAAGACGCCATAGGGATTGGCCGACAGATCATCGCCCAAGTACACAGCTCCCGACGAGAGGACCACCATGCCGACCGGTTGAGACCTTGTTACGTGGCCGGCCACCATCGCGGTGATCTCCTCGTTGCGAGCGATGTACTCGGAGGCGCCCAACTGGGCGGCGAGCTCCCTGGTTGCGAAGGCATAGTGGGTCAAAAGATGGGGACCGACCCTCAGCCGTGGCAGCTCCCTCAATGGGAGCACTTCCAACTGAGTGCCGGAACGCAGCGTCATCGACCGGCGAGACGAGGCGAACACATGAACCCGCGAGGCCAGATGCGGACCGAAACTCGAATCCAGCATCTCAAGCGTCGCCTGGCCCAGCCATCCACCGCCTCCGGTCACCACTACATCAAGACCTGATTCCAGCAGTCTTGCGCCGGTGATTGAGGAGAAGGCCAATCGACTCATTGACAACACATCACCACGGCGACAACCGTCACATCTCGACGAGGACTCGTCGCAGAGCATCCTCGAGCAACGGTACCGATGCGGGTTCGAGCGGGAAGTCGATGAATCGGATCTGACCGATGTACTCGGGTACGACCAGCTTCAGTACGGTTCCCTCGACCTTCTTGTCCCGAAAGAGCACATTGAGGATCTCGTCGAGCGACACCTCAGCCAGCACCGAGCGCACTCGGTTGGGAATGATCGGACCACCTGCTCTCAGCAGTCGTGTTCGCTCGTCCTCGGACAGCATGCCTCGCTGGTGGCTGATATCGGCCTCCACCAGTACGCCGACGGCCACGGCGATTCCGTGAGGAATGGCATGCCCGGTGATGGCTTCCAGNNGTCCGATGCTGTGGCCGAAATTCATCGAACGTCGGAGATCAAGCTCGAACTCGTCCACCTCCACCACGGAGCGTTTCACCGACAAGGCGGCCCGAATGAGCTGGTCGAGGACGAGAAGATCTCCGGCAGCTGCTGATGGCCGCCGACGCTCGAAACTCTCCAGAAACTCGGAGCCACCGATGATGCTCAATCGGAACACTTCGCCCAGCCCGGAGAGGAGCTCTTCTTCTGACAGCGTGGACAGGAAGCCGGTGTGAATCACGATCCGGCGAGGCGCGGAGAAGACACCCACGAGGTTTTTGGCACCGTGAAAGTTGAGACCGCTCTTGGCCCCGATGCAGCTGTCCGCCTGGGCCAACATTGTGGTGGGCACATAGGCCCACGGGACGCCCCGCTTATAGACGCATGCGGCGAATGCGCCCACGTCCTGCACGATGCCGCCCCCGATGACCACCAGCAAGGAGCTCCGACTGACACGTTGGGTGTCCATGAAGTCGACGACCCCAAGTGCACCGTCGACACTCTTGAACTCCTCGGTCGCATCGACCGCCAGGGTCGGAGCGGCCGCCAATGCCGGGGCATCTGTGAGATGAGCCTCCAGCGCCCGCCGATCGGCAAGGACCACCGGGTGGGAGGCCGTCGCCACCAACTCGTCGATAACGGCACTCAACGGCCGTGCCGAGGCGAACTCGACCTCGTATGAACGTGGCGACGACCGAACCGCCAGAACGTCACTGACCCCGATGTCGAGGGGCGCGTCGAACTCCGTCTGTTGAATTCGGAAGGTCGGCACCGGGTCAGCCCCTTCCACCGTCGATCGAGAATCCCCCGTCAACCACCACGTCCTGACCGGTCACGTACCGGTTGTCGGTCGAGCCGAGGAAGTACACGACTTCGGCCACGTCCTCCGGCGTTCCCAGCCTCCGCATCGGAACAGCCGACGTGAGCCGGGCGATGGTTGCCTCGTCATTGTTGGCCCGAGTCAGGCTGGTATCGATATAGCCCGGCGACACCGCGTTCACCAGCACCCCTTCCTCCGCCAGCTCGAGAGCGAGGGTCTTCACGACACCGACCAGTGCGTGCTTGGACATGGCGTATGGCAAGCGACCGGTTCGGGAGAGGAAGCCGAAAATGGACGACAGAACGACGATCCGACCTTGCTCGGCCACCAGCTCGGGGATGACCCACCGGGCGACCTGCAGAAAGCCCTCGACGTTGGCGGCAAAACATTCCCTGATCTCCGCGTCGGTGAGTTCAGCGAAGCGCTTGGGGTGATTGAGCCCGGCTGAATGTACCAGCACACCGATCGGAGGACGCGGGCGGGCGAACCAGCCATCGATGGACGCGGGATCAGTCAGATCGAACTCGNNCAATCAAGACTTGGTGGCCCGCGGCCGCAAACCGGTCAGCGATGGCTGATCCGATATCGCCTCGGCCACCAAGGACCAGTACCGCGGGGAGCATAGCGGTACTTACTCCTCCACCAGGGGGACCAGCATGTTCTCAGCCAACTCGTCCCGAGGCAGGAAGGGGGCCAGATCTTCCAGTGGCGAAGAGACCATTCGACCATCCTCAAGCTGTCGTGAGGCCAGCTTCGGCGAAAATGGCTGTTCGGGATCGAGCATCACCTCGAGCAGTTGCGGACCGTCGCCAGCCAGCGTGTCCCGGATCTTACTGGCCAGCTCGTCGTGGCTGGCACAGCGGCGAACCTCGAAACCGAACGCGGTCCCAAGCTTTCCGAAGTCGGGAAAAGTAAGCCCCGATTCGGGACCACATCCCACAATGTTATCGGGAAAGTAGTTCTGTTGGGTCTGGCGAATGGAGCTGTATCCATCGTTGTTCAGGACGAAAAGCTTGATCGGCAGTCGACTACCGGCGATGGTCTGTAGCTCCTGCAAGTTCAGCATGATGCTGCCGTCACCGGCCAGGCAAATGACACGCTGGTTACCGGAGGCATAGTGAGCGCCGATGGCGGCCGGAAGGTCATAGCCCATCGAGGCACAGCCCGAGTTGGTGTACAGCCTTTGGCCCGGCTTGAGATCGGCGGCCTGAAACGTCGCCACACATGCGGTCCCGTCCCCGGTGACCACGACATCGCCCTCATCCAGTGCAGCGAAGAGCGCTTGGACGAAGCAGTAGGGGTTGACCGGTTCGTCAACTTTCCAGTAGTCGGGGAGAACCACCGGATACCGAGCCACTCGCTCGCGGCACCATGTCAAGTACCCTCCGTGAGCGGACTGGGGCCTGTACTCCAGCCGCTCCAGTTGCCCGAGGGCCTCGGCGAGGTCGGCATGGATCGGGAGGTCGATCGACAAGGTGGGTTTGGACAGCTCGGCCTGGTCGATATCGATCATGACCGTGTATGCAGCTCTGGCGAATGCCGCCCAATTGTAGCTGACCTGTCGTACGTTCAGCCGGCTACCCATCACCAGTAAGAAGTCCGCGTTCTGGACCGCGAAGTTACCGGCACGATCCCCGATCGAGCCAGGCCGGCCCACGTAGAGCGGGTGCTCGTTCCAAAGCACATCATGAGCGTTCCAGCCGGTGACCACTGGAATAGCGAGCTTGTCGATCACCCGCAAGAACGCCTCGTGTGCGCCTGACAACCGCACGCCGGCACCAGCCAACACCACCGGCCGCTCTGCCGACGCAAGGCGTTCGAGCGCTTCGCGTAACGCCTTGGCCAGCGCATCACCAGTGGTCAGGTCGGCTTCAGCCGGAAGGGTTGCGGCGGGTCCGTCCAGCGTTGGATCGAAGCCACGCTGTACTGCCGGGTCGATGGTGGCCGATTGCACGTCGATTGGCACGTCGACCCAAACTGGACCGGGCCGGCCGTTACGGGCCAGCCACAGCGCCCGCTCTACAACAAACCGGGAGTCCTCCGGGTCGTCGAGCAAAGTAGCGGCTTTACAAACCGGTGAGGCCATCGCGACGATGTCGACCTCTTGGTCACCGAGTTGGCGTATCGGCAGGTCATAGCTGGTGATCAGTGTCTCGCGCTTCACTTGCCCGGAGACCACCACCATCGGTATCGAGTCGACGTACGCCCCGAATACCCCGTTGAGGGCATTGATCCCACCGGGCCCACTGGTGACATTGACCGCGGCCGGGCGGCCAGACAACCTGGCGTAGCTCTCCGCGGCCATGGCACAGGCCTGCTCGTGATGGGTGAACACCGTGGTGAGTCGCGGCTCTCGCCCTAACGCGTCGTTGAGGTGCATGGCTCCGCCGCCGGTGACCATGAAGACATGGTCGATTCCGTCGCCGGCAAGCAGCTGGGCGATGTAGTCGGCGACGCGCACGGTGGTCCGCTGTGCCTCAGGCGCGGTCTTCGGCGGAGAGGACGTGCCACCGCTGCTCGAGCATTTCGATGCGCTTCGCGTCCTCCTCCTGAATCGAGCTGTAGTACTCACGTTTGTTGAGCAACCAGAGCAGTTCGAAGTGGACAGCCTCGATCAACCCCTTCTCGAGGTTGGAGCCGTCAAGAGAGACAGCGTCGAAGATGACTTTGCGGGTCTCAAATCGTGACAGGTAGACAGACCGAACCTGCCGAAGGGCACCGAGCGCATCTATGGAGACGCCTCCGCCGACCACGTAGTCCTGCCCCGAATCTTTGAGCATCTTGGCGGTCTCGACGCAGTACTTGGTGATGGCGTCGGTGTTGATCTCGTCGCGATGGCGCCCGGTCGAGAGAGTGAAGTCGACACGCCCGAAGACGATGCCATTTGCGCCCTTGTCA
>PLIG01000019.1:9199-17449 GCA_003139255.1 Acidimicrobiaceae bacterium
TCGATCATTGGAGCGATGACGTACTCGACCCCTATCTGTTTGGCCTCCATCAGGTCCCGCATGGCTTCACAGCCCCCAACCTTCAACCCAAGCTCGAGATCAGCTTTTCGGGCAATCTCCATCAAGCGCAGGAGTTCGTCAGTCCGGGTGCCCTCTGCCTCGAACTCTGCCTTGACAGCCGTATACCCGAAGTGATCCCGGCCCCGCTTCAGGATGTCGAGCATCTGCCGTTCCAGATGATTCATTCACGTGCCTTTCCCGTCGATGTAGGCTCTAAAGTAGTTCAGCAATGGCACTCCCTACGGACACTGACTCTGATGCTGCAGTCCCTGACGGGCCAACAGACAATTCCCCGCCGATCAAAGCTCCGGTGATGCCCGCTGGTGCCACACCGCCGGGTGGATCCCCCGACGACCCTGGTGGCGAACTTGAGATTGATGACGGCCCTGATGCCGAGCCATCGGTCGCTGCTCTCCGTGCCGAGATCCTCGAGAAGGTCGCCGCCTATGCCCGCCGACGGTGGACGCCTCAGACCTACATACCCGGCAAGACCCCGGCGCCGTATGCGGGCCGCGTCTTCGACGAGGAGGAGGTGGTGACGCTCGTCGATGCCAGCCTCGACTTCTGGCTGACCAGTGGTCGCTTCTGCCGGCAACTCGAGAAGGGCCTGGCCGACTTCGTGGGTGTCGCCGAGTGCCGGCTCGTCAACTCGGGGTCGTCAGCCAACCTATTGGCTTTCTCCACCCTCACCTCCCCTCGACTTGGAGACCGCCGTATCCGACCTGGCGACGAGGTGATCACCGTTGCCGCCGGGTTTCCGACCACGGTGGCGCCAGCCATCCAACACGGGGTGGTGCCGGTATTCGTCGATGTCGACCCGGTGACCGACAACATCGACACCAAGATGCTGGTCGAGGCGCTCAGTCCCCGCACCAAAGCGGTCATGGTGGCCCACACCCTCGGAAATCCGTTCGATATCGACGCCGTACAGGACTTCTGTGCAGCCAACGGGCTCTGGCTGGTCGAGGACAACTGCGACGGCATGGGCTCTGAGTACACGACGAGACGAGGTGAAGACACAGAGACACGCCGGACCGGGAGCTTCGGGCACCTGTCAACGAGCAGTTTCTACCCAGCGCACCAGATGACCACCGGTGAAGGCGGCGCGGTCTACACGAGCGATGAGGAGCTGGCCAGCATCGCCGAGTCGATCCGCGACTGGGGCCGCGACTGCTACTGCCAGCCAGGGCGCTCCAACACCTGCGGGAAGCGGTTTGCCTGGTCTCTGGGAACCTTGCCCACAGGATATGACCACAAGTACACTTACTCCCACTTCGGTTACAACCTCAAGATGACCGACATGCAGGCAGCAGTAGGTGTAGCGCAACTGAAGAAGCTGCCCTCGTTCGTGGCTGCCCGCCGACGGAACTTCGACTACTTCCGCCAGAGGCTCGCCCGGTTCAGCGAGATCCTCCGACTGCCGGAGCCGACGCCGTACTCGACGCCGAGTTGGTTCGGCTTCTTGGTAGTTGTAAGGCCTGGCACCTCCGTGACCAGGGACAGCCTGGTTGAAGCGCTCGAAGCGGCCCGGGTTCAGACTCGGATGCTCTTCGCCGGCAATCTTGTTCGTCAGCCCTGCTTCGATGAGATGCGGGCGACAGGCAGTGGCTTCCGCCAGATCGGGGACCTGTCCAACACCGACCGGTTGATGAACGACGCCTTCTGGTTCGGGGTGTATCCGGGCATGACCGAGGCCCATCTCGACCACATCTGCTCGACCATCGAGCANNAATTCACGGAATGCCGAATCGGAGATGCCATACTTCACGAGATGCCAACGCTTCACGTCGACACCGATTGCCCGATCTGTGGAAGCGCGGCGTCTCTACTCGGTCACAGTCTTGTTGCCCCTTTTCTGTCCCAGCTTTCACGACTCGACCTAGGCCAGCCAAGCACGTATCGCAACTGTGACACATGCGATCTCACTTTTTTTGATCTTCGATACGGCGACAATGAAATGTCGTCGCTCTATGGGGCATACCGATCTCAACAATACTTGGACATTCGACACCATTGGGAGCCATGGTATTCACGCAATGTAAACGATGCCTACTCAATCGATGCCGCGCTAGTTGAGAACCGACGCGACTTCATGATGAGTATTCTCCAACATTCACCTCTCGGCTCCACAATTGATTGCGCAATAGATTTTGGTGGCGATGAAGGTCAATTCTTTCCCGACATTTCAATCAGTCGTCGAGTGGTGTGTGACNNTCCGACGAGTCATCGCGGACGACGGAATTGTCTATGTAGAGGTACCTCTCGACCGTTTTCGCGTTCACCCATTTCACGCAAGCACACGCTATAAACGCTTCCTGCAATGGCTTGCACACCACCGGCTCCTCTTGATTGTGCTTGACTTCTTGACCGGGATGAGCCGCCAGTTCAGCTTGGCGATTCCGAGATTCGGCGTCATCAAGCAATCGGAACACATCAACTACTTCTCCGGCCGTTCCTTGCGCGCGCTTCTAGCCGCCTCAGGATTTCTGGTCATTGCCGAGCGCTCAGATAGCAAAATGAAAGTCGGTGGACTGCGTATCGGCAGTTACGGCGTCGCAGCAATGCCAGATCTCGAGATGACTTCGTAGGAATGGAGATCCCCTCTTCTCGACCGACCCCCCCCGACCTCAACACCTTTCACCATTGCCGGGAACACGCTTGGGCAGGTAACCATCCCTTTCACTCTCGCGGAGACAGGCAATCGATACCCACCAGACGCGCCGCAGTAGCACTTAGGCTTTCCACATGAACGAATCCGAACAACCCGCCAACAGCTCGTCGGCCACACGCGACGATCTGTTCTTGAAGGTAGCAATCGTTCTTCTCTGTCTCATCGGTTTGAACTTAGCGATAGGGTGGATCCTGCAGTTCTATTTCAAACAGCAAGTTATTAGCAATATTTCCTTTGTAGGTAGTGATCCGTCATGGATCCCTAAGGGAACGCATTTCTCACCCGCCCTGGGAGTTCACTATTTCGGAGACTTCGAGCAGTATATGGGCTATGCGACAAGCTCTATTCCTCCTTATAGCTCGGCGATAGGCTATCCAGCAGCCTACGGGCCCACCGCCATCATGCTGGTGAAGCTATTAAACAGCATGGTCGGATGGCCGGGTGCTGTGTTTGTCTTCCTGATTGCTTCGCTCGCTCTATTTCTCTGGGGGCTAATCCGGCTCCTGGGTTCCAGCCTCAGCTCGCGCCTTCTAGCAATATTGCTTCTGTTCACTGGCGGGATGGTGGTGTCGCTAGATCGCGGCAATCTCCAGATTCTAGTGGCGGCTCTTGGCGTTTGGTTCTGTGTTGGGTTTCTTGAAGATCGGCCGAATATACTCATCATATCCTTAGCATTTGCTATAGCAATCAAGATATACGTTGCTGTATTGGTCCTGATATTGATCAAGGCCCGTCGCTGGCGCGATATCGTGCTTTTGAGCGGGCTAGCTGTTGCGCTTTACGGTATTAGCTTCGCTCTCTTGGGGGGAAATTATTTTCGGGACATCGGGAACTTCTTCGATACCAATCTGCTTTTCGCGTCGTCTCCTAGCCATGGCTTTGTTCTCGGTTGTGTTTCGGCAGCGTCGGCGGTTTACAAGTCACTCTGGCTCCTATGGGGCCCAAAACACTTCGAGAACTTTCTCAATAATAGTCCAAGTTGGTATGTGCAGGTCCCTGGCTTTATCATCGGCTGCGCATGTCTGATCATCATCTGGATTTCTAAATATCCGCGTGAAATCGCTCTCGTAGCAATTTTCGCTTTGATGCAGCTANNGTGTCTCTTATTGCGCATTTTGGGATGCACATCTCGTGACACTGGCGGCGGACACCCCAAGAACAAGTATGGAAGCCCGCCGATTTCCCGAAGGATCTTGATGATCTGTGTGATCCTGCTCGTTGTCGGATCAGCACCGTGGCTGGGAATGTTCTATGGCAATTCCGGCGCCCGTACGTCTATCGGTGAGCTTCTTGCGCCAATCATGAATATCGGAGTAGTGATCGCCTTATTGGTTGGCCTTCTGATCGGGCGTCGCCACATTGCTCGACATCGTCATACTTCACGAAGTCAGCACCGTCTTGAGTCGGCCAGCGGGAATGTCTTGGTGTCGGCCGACGAGCATTCTCCGCTTCCATGACGAAAGGGGCGTAGCGACCTAGACGACCGATTCCAAGGGGGTCCCCGCTAAATCGAGTCCGCGGATGACGCGACGAAGACGTCAAGGTTGGCGTTTCTCAACGCCACGGCAACCTTGGAGGTCTTGTGGACACTTGCATGGACACCTCCGCTAGCGCACTGTACGTGAAGATCGACGACGAACTGGCGGCCAATCCAACTCTTCGGATCAGGCGACCCGAGGTGGGTATCGCCCCCACGTTGAGTGACGCCGAGCTGCTCACCATGGCCGTGTGCTCCATGCGGTGGTACTCGGCTTCACCTCGGAGACCCGGTTCCTCCGCTACGCAATATGGCATTTGGGTGGGTACTTCCCCTACCTGCCCCAGCAGTCCGGCTACAACAAGCGGCTGCGGAAGTCCCGGGCGCAGGTCAACGCCCTGATCCGGGTGCTCGATCAAGACACCGGCCTCTAGAACGACGACACCTGGGTGATCGACTCCACACCGCTGGAGCGCGGACGCTCGAGGCCAACGGCCAGACCGAGTGACCTGGCCGGGTTCGCCGGGTATGGCTACTGCGCCAGTCACTCCCGGTACTGCTGGGGCCTGCGTTGTCACCTCGTCTGCACTCCATCTTGCCTCCCAGTCACCTTCGCCCTGGTCAATCGGAAGGTCGACGAACGGGAGGTGGCTCGAGACCACTTCGAGTTCGACCCCGACCTGCTCAGTTGTCGTCGATCGCCGGAAACTCCCCAGAGATGATCACTGAAATTCCCCACCTGTGAGCCCGGGGTGGACCCGAAGGTCCACCAACTGAGGTGAGGCCCCTTCGAAGCTGGCGGTTCCTAGCCAACCAGCCCGAAGGGACCCCCTCCATGCTCACACGAGGAGAAGACGTGGAAGCTCACGCATTGAAGAAGAGGGGATGGTCGATCTCGGCCATCGCCCGGCACCTGGACCGTGACCGCAAGACGGTCCGTTCCTATCTGAACGGCGAGCGGATGCCCGGCACCCGTGTCCGTCCGGACACACCCGACCCATTGGCCGACTACGAGAAGTACGTCACTGCCCGGTTCACGGACGACCACCACGTGTGGGGCACCGTCCTGTTCGAGGAGGTCACGGCCTTGGGCTACTCGCAGAGCTACCCGACGTTCGTTCGCCAGATCCGCAAGCGGGGACTGCGGCCGCACTGTGAGGCGTGCCGAGGCGTCGTCGGCCGCGACACCATCGAGATCGAGCATCCGCCGGGCGAGGAGATCCAGTGGGACTGGTTCGAGCGTCGTCGTGCCCCCTGGGGCGGGACCGCCTACGTGCTGCTCGGCACCCTGCCGCACTCGAGTCGGACCCGGGGCATGCTGGCCGAGTCGATGGACCAGGCCCACCTGATCGAGGCCATGGACGGCGTGCTGCGTCGGCTCGGCGGGACTGCACGGATCTGGCGGACCGACCGGCTGGCGACGGTCATCCGGCCGGGGACCAGAGACGTCCAGGCCAGCTTCGCACCCGTCGCCAAGCACTACGGGGCGATCGTCGAGCCGTGCCCGCCCCGACGAGGCAACCGCAAAGGGGCGGTCGAGGCCGCGGTGCGGTTCACCTCCGGCCGGTGGTGGCGCACACTCAGTGCGGAGAGCCCCGAAGAGGCCCAGCTGACCCTCGACCGGTTCCTGGCCGGACCGGGCGATGCCCGACAGCGGCGCACCGCTCTCGGAGTGAAGGCGACCGTCGGCGAACTCGCCGACGCTGAGCCGCTGCTCGATCTGCCGGCACTCCCGTTCCCGGCCACGGTCACCGTCGAGCGCCCGGTGGACGACAACGCCACCGTTGCCTTCCGGGGCAACCGCTACTCGGTGCCGCCGGGGCTGTCGGGGGTCACCTTGGAGCTCCGCCACCGGCTGGCCTCGGCGACCCTCGAGGTCCACGCCACATCGGGGATCCTGCTCGCCACCCACCGGCTGGCGCCGACCGGTGCGGGGACCATCGTGCGCACGCCCGAGCACCGGGGCGCCCTGGAGTCGGTGATCCTGTCGAGCTTCACCGTCGCCCGGCCGTGCGACACCAAGGCCAACCGACCACCGGGCCCCGAGTCACTGGCCGAGGCCGCCCGCCTGTTGGGCACCGAGGGCCGAGAGGTGACGGTCGACCTGCAGGACTACGCCGACCTGATCGAGGGGACGGCATGAGCGAGCAATCCGTCTATCAGCAGGCCCGCAGTCACCTGGCCTACCTGCGGATGGCCGCTGCCGCCGAAGCCCTTCCGGCGGAGCTCGAGTATGCGGCGTCCCAGAACCTGGGCCACACGTCGTTCCTGGAACGCCTCTTGGACGTCGAGGTGACCGCTACCGAGACCCGCCGCCGAGCCAGTCTCGAGCGCTTCGCCTCGTTGCCCTCACCGTTCCGGCTCAGTGACTTCGACTTCGACGCTCAGCCGTCGATCGACAGGAAGCTGGTGAACGAACTGGCCACCCTGCGGTTCTTGGAAGACGCCACCAATGTGCTGTTCATCGGTCCGCCCGGGGTGGGCAAGACCATGCTGGCCGTCGCACTGGCCCGGGCCTCCATCGATGCGGGCTACCGGACCTATTACACGACGGCGGCCGATCTGGTGGCCCGGTGTCACCGGGCGGCCCTCGAAGGCAGGTGGGCGACCACCAAACGCTTCTTCGCCGGACCGAGGCTGCTGATCATCGATGAAGTGGGCTACCTGCCGTTGGCCAACGAGGCAGCGGCTGCACTGTTCCAGGTCATCACCCAGCGCTACCTCAAGAGCTCGACGGTGCTGACCACCAACCTCGGCGTGGGGTCGTGGGGGAAAATCTTCGACGACCCCATGGTGGCCGCCGCCATGCTCGACCGGCTGCTGCACCGCTCCGTCGTCTTCAACATCGACGGCGAAAGCTATCGGATGCGGACCCACCGGGCCCGAGCCGAGAAGCTCACCAAGGGGGTGAGGCCCAACCCGAACGCGTAGTCTCTGGCATCACCCCACCCCGGGCGAGCACCTGGGGAATTTCGATGATCGAGATTGGGGAATTTCCGTGATCGGCGTCACAGTCAGCAGCCGGGCCAGGTCATCGTGGCCGACAAGGGTTACGTCAGCACCGAGTTCGAGGGCTTCCTCGCCGCCAGAGGCGCACAGCTCATCCGTCCGGCAAGGAAAGGGGAGGCTCCCCGCCCCGGCGCGCGGTTCTTGAAGCCATTCCGCCAGCTGATCGAGCCGGTCAATTGTACCCTCAAAAGCCGGCTCGACCTGGAACGACAGGGAGGACACGCCCCAAGGTGTCATGACCCGGGTGCGGCAACGACTGCTCGCTCTGGCTACTGCCATCTGGCACAACCACCACAGTCAACAACCCATCCTGCTATTCCTCATCGCCTATGACCACTGATGACCCCTTGGAACTAGTCATCGAGGGCAGGCAGCAACCAGAAGCCTGGCCGATCGATGTTGACTGACCCACGAGCCGCACCTCTACAGACCTCTTGCAGGCCCAGTGGCCCGATCGATCCACTGTCATTCGGCAGACGTAGGTTCGGGCTGGCCGGGGGTTGATGCCGCTCACAGGATCCACCCGTGCGCGATTGGAGGGACCGTTCGTCGTACGATCCAGTAGGATGATCGTTTGCGGAACTGCCCGTTACCTTCGATGTCCAGGGTGTGCCTCGCCGTCCTGAGAACGGATTAGGCCAAGTTAAGGTGCCTGTGCGGAAAAAGATCTCAGTAGTCACCTCGGCGTACAATGAAGCCGAATGTATCGACGAACTCGCGCGTCGACTGGCAAACGTGTTCGGACAGCTCCCCGCCTACGACTGCGAAGCGATCGTCGTCGAGAACGGATCAGAGGACGACACGTTCGAGCGGCTCGAAGCAATCCGCCAGCGCGATCCTCGATTCAAGATCATCCAACTTGCTCGGAACTTCCGTATGGACGGCGGCATCACCGCAGGGCTCGCCTCTGTCGACGCCGATGCCGTGGTGCTGATGACCGCTGATCTACAAGATCCACCTGAGATGATCCCGAAGTTCGTGACCCAGTGGGAGGCAGGGTACGAGAACGTTTACGGCATCGTGACGGCACGCA
>PLIG01000087.1 GCA_003139255.1 Acidimicrobiaceae bacterium
GCCGGGAACATCGCCGTCTTCGCGCAGCAAGTGAGCGCATGCCGATTATTTCCTCGGGTCAAGAATGCGACGATCGGATCCTCGCGACTGCAGAACTTCCTGTTATGCGCATCGCAAACCGTTTAGAGCGTTTCGGCGGGTGAGATGCGAGCAGTGAAAGGGCTGGGGCAATCCCTCGAATTCCTCATGAGAGCGGAGGCACGGCGGGGATAGCGCACACCATGCCNNAAGCGACCGCGCATGTTCTCCAACGCGATGTGATGCGTCAGCTCCACGAGCTGACCGTCGTCGAAATGTTGCCGAAGCCTGTCGAATAGCTCGTCGGAGACTTCGACCGGTGTGCGGCTCATTCCGACGGCGTAATCGAGGACCAGCTTGTCCAACTCCGAGAACAGGGCGCTCGTCTGATAGTTGGGGAGAGCCACGATCTCCTCGTCGGTCAATCCCCACCGGCGGGAGATCGCGGAGCCCATGTCGATGCAGTACTCGCAATGGGTCAGGGTGGCCGCCTTCAGCTCGGCGAGGGCATGCAGCCTCTTGTCGAGACCGTGCAGCTTGCCGGTCGCCTGCTCCAGCTGGGCGTAACCCTTGAAGAGCGCGGGAACATGGGCGTAGATCTCGAGCGGTTCGATCATCCCATCCGTTCTTCGACCCGTGAGCTTGCCGATGCCCCTACGGGTGAAGTAATAGGCGAGCTTCACGTGCAGCGCGGCTTGGGTGGATGAGACTCCTTTGATACGGGCCATGTAAATGCTCCTGTCCGTGACGATCCGTTGAGGGCCCCTCAGTCGCCGTCCGCCGAGGTGGTCAGCTCGGCCTGGGACCAGGGATGCAGTCGGGGCAGCCACGCATGCACGGCGCGCCGGTAACCCTGATAGTCGGCTCCGAATCTGCGGACCAAAGTGGGCTCCTCGTACCAGCGAACGGCGCCCGCCCCGATGCACCAGGCCACCGCGGTGTACTGCAGAAGACCTGACGAGCCGAACAGCAGCGCCTCGCCCACGAGGATGACCAGGAAAGCGACGTAGATGGGATTGCGCACGTAGCGGTAGAAGCCGCTCACGACGAGATGCGGTGGCGAAGCCAGCGGCATGGGACTCCCGCCTGCCTTGATGAACTCGACGAACGACTGCGCTAGCGGGACAAGGCCGGCGCAGATTAGCAGCCCGCCTGCTGCCTGGGCGACGGCCCAATACGGCAGCGGCCTGTGAAAGTGCCACTCGTTCAACAGATAGGGGAACAGGCAGGCAAAAGTCCCGCCGACCAGTACAAACCAGGCCACGCTGACGACCGCCGCTGCTGACCTACGCATCATCGCCTCCGCGAGAGCGGAGCCCGCCCCCCTCGCCGGCGTGGCTCACTCGACTAACCCCACATTGACCGGCAGTGCGGGCGCCTTGTCCTCGCTCGGGACGCGCGCCACGCCCGACTCGATGGCGACGGTAGGTATGGCCCGTTCTAGCCAACGGGGCAGCCACCAGTTGGCCGGCCCCAGGAGCTGCATGACGGCGGGCACGAGCACCATGCGGACCACGGTGGCATCAACGAGGACGGCGACGGCCAGACCGAGGCCGAACACGTCGAGGATCCGCAGCGGGTCGTTGACGACGAACGAGCCGAACACGCAGATCATGATGGCCGCGGCAGCGGTGATCACCCGGGCGGTCGTGGCGAGCCCGTCGGCCACTGCCGCCGAATTGTCCCCGGTCCGGCGCCACTCCTCGCGCATGCGGGAAAGGAGAAAGACCTCGTAGTCCATCGACAGTCCGAACACGACGGTGAAGATCATGAGCGGGATCCACGGGTCGATCGGGCCGGTACGGGCGACTCCGAACAGGCTGGCGAGCCATCCCCATTGGTAGACGGCGACGATGACGCCGTACGCCGCTCCCATCGAGAGCAGGTTCATCGCGGCGGCCTTGAGCGGGATGACGATGGACCGGAACACGACCATAAGCAGGAGGAACGCCAGCAGGACGACAAGCCCGATTACCCACGGCAGCCGGGCCGATAAGTAGGCAGAGCTGTCCACCCCGGCGGCTGTCTCGCCACCAACGAAGGCCGTTACTCCGGTGCCCGCGGTGATCTGTGGGATGACCTGGTCGCGCAGTCGATGGACGAGCGCAGCGGTCTGAGCTGCCTGCGGGGCCGTGCTGGGGTAGACGACGATCACGCCCGCGTCACCGGCGTCGTTGACAATCGGAGGTCCCGCCGAGGCCACGCCAGGAACGTGGCGAAGGCGCGCGTCGAGGGTGCCGAGAATGGCTACCCCGTGCTGTCCTCGGAGGTCGGCGGCGATGACGAGAGGACCATTGAAGCCGGGGCCGAAGCCCTGGGCGAGAAGGTCGTAGGCCTGGCGGGTCGTNNGGGAGCGCCAGCACCACGAGCACGGCCAGCGCCGAGGCTGCACAGATCCAGGGTCTGCGCTGCACCGTGCGGCTCCATCGGTACCAGAACCCCGAGTCGCTGGTCGCAGTGGGTCCGGCCAGCAGGCCAGGGACGTGGAGGCGGTCGATCGCCCGCCCCGCGAAGCCGAAAGCAGCGGGGAGGAGGGTGAGCGCAGCGGTCAACACGAGGGCGACGGCGACGATCGTGGAGGCGGCGAGACCGTCCATGAAGGGAAGGCCCACCGCGAACAGCCCGAGCAGCGCGATCACGACGGTGCCGCCCGCGAAAAGAACGGCGCGCCCGGCCGTGGAGAGGGCGACCACGGTAGCCTCCCGGGGTGGACTACCTTCGAGCAGTNNACCTCCAGGACGCCGAAGCCCATGCCCACCCCGACAAGGGCCGTGATGATCGGGAGGCCCATCGCGACTACCGACCCGAAGACGAGCAACATGACCAAGATCGCGGCCGCGAGCCCGATCCCCTCGGCTGAGCCCGGAGCCGCCTGGACGACGTTCTCGATCGGCGCGCCCCCGACGGCCACCTGCAGGCCCGTTCGGGCAAAGGCGCGCGCGGTGTCGATCACGCGCTCGACGGC
>PLIG01000001.1 GCA_003139255.1 Acidimicrobiaceae bacterium
GCTCGTCGAGGGAGGGTCCAATGGACACAAAGCCGCTGACCTGGACATATATGGTGGAGATGATGGTGGAGCTCCTGGGCCGCTACTCCAAAATGTATTCCCAGGCTGTCAAGTTGCGTGAAATGCTAATCCTTGGGCCAGACCAGGTAGTTCCGTCGACCCGGAAGCCCAAGCAACAGCAGACTCGTTTGTCACCTGGGGGCCTCAAGTCCTTTGCCATCGCCTACCGCTCAGGTATAGCCATTCGAGACCTTGCTCTGGAGTTCAAGATCCACCGGGCCACTGTGTTCGAGCTCGTGGAGCGGTTAGGTCTTCCGCGCCGCATCCCGATTCTCACTTCGGAGGAAGTTGGTGAAGCAACTCGGTTGTATCAGTCTGGCAAATCACTTCTGAAAGTTGGCGATCACTTTGGCGTCGCTGCTGACACGGTGGCTCTTGCCCTGATGAAGGCCGGGGTCGTGATTAGGAAGAGGCGAGGGGCGCCGGGACCTTAGTCATCCCTATTCGACCAGATCTTTAGCGGGATGAAGCCCGGCAAGGACTACGCGAAGGAGATCTCGAATGACTACGAGTCCATCGTCCATGAGCTTCACCGTGGACTGTGTTAGACCGGTCCACTCAGTGGCATCACGGCTGGCAAACGACATGATCTTTATCACCGATTTGTCATGTGCGCTGGCTCGGTCGTGGTAGTGCTGCCATGACTGGCCCTGCATGTTCCCGCCCAGGGGATGACCAGCCACAACGGTTCGCGTGATCTTGATCGACTTGCCCTCCCTTGTTGTGTCGGCTCGCTGCTCAGTGCCCAAGACCCGACCGACGCTTACCGCAGCGTCGAATCCGAGTTGCAGGGCCTGCATGAGCCCATACTTGGCGAGGTAGGCCTCATCAACATGGCCGAATTGTGGAAGCGAGCGATAACCCTCTATCGCGCAAGTGGCATCTTCAACGACCATGAGCGCCGACAGGAGCTGATTCCTTTGGTTCTCGTCCAAATCTGCCACGACGTTGGGAGCTCGCCGCATCTGGTCGCACAGATCGAGATTCTCATGGGCAACTGGGGAATAGTGCAACTGTCGGGATAAGGTCAGGAGGTAGCGAATCAGGGCTCGAAGAGGCTCAGTTGTCCAGGATCGCTCAAGATCTATCGATGGCATTGCAGCGCGAACCAATCGCTCGGCTGCTCGAAGTAGCGGTCCATCCGATGAGTCGAGCACCACCGATAAGCGAGTTATGGCGCTACGAACCTTCGCTGGTGCAACCGAGGTATTTGGAGCGTCGTTCCAGTAGCTCAGAACTGCCTTGGCAGCCTGGCGGATCTTGCTCCGAAGGTCCGTAGGCGTGGTCAAGATCCATCCTCGTGCATAGCTGCATGCACCAAAGTCCGATTGTCAGAATCCATACTTCTCTTTGCGGAGTCGGAAAGCCTTTTCACCGCCTTCCATCACTGTGGTGATCGCCTCCCTGATCACCGTGCGATCGATCGCTCCTTGACCTCTGATCTCGCCCCGAGATTGTTCACCTCGGACTCTGTAGTCGCAGTGGATCACCAGCTCCGCATCTCCATTCACGACGAGGTTTGCGTTGTGGCTCGTGAACACAAGCTGTCGATGCCGCTTGGCTGCCCAGATCTGCTCGACAATGTTCTGGACTACCTCGCTGTCAAGATCATCTTCCGGCTGATCGATGATGAGCGGTGGTCCGGGCTGAGCCAGGAGGACACGTAGTAGGGCAGTGGCCTGCTGGCCGGCAGAGGCAGAATCGAAGTCAATGTATTCGTCCTCCTTAACCTGGTATTCGAACCGGGGGTGATCTGTAACCGGAGTGAGTGCTAGCGACAACCACCCATCGGCATCTATCCGCGTGCCGATTCTCTTTAGATCCGTAGCTGGAAGTCCGAGTCTGGCCAGCACTGGATACGACTCGGTAGTGACCACGGCATCATCTTCGATGAAGGTCAGCGCCTCCATCTCCGTGATGGCAGCTTCCCATGTGACCAAAGGGCTCTCCTCTGCGGCGAGTCCAGTGAAGAGCCCCTCGATCTTGTTGGTCCGAAGTCCGGATCGAGACACAACACCCCGGAACCGATCCGCCACGGATGACATTCCTTGACCCCGCTGCAGAGTTGCCCGGAGAAGACCGCCCGAGAGTTCTGATAGCGCCGAGCATTGTTCAGCCAATCGATCCGAGCGTTCGCTCATGAAGACGAACATCTCGTGCACAAGAGTGGCGTGGCTGATCTCGGGCTGGCCGAGACCTTTCAACTCGGCCCTCAGATTCCGCAGCGACAGGCCAGCCGCTTGATGTTGCTTTTCAACTTCGGCCAACTCTGCGAGCTTCGTCGTATGAGCGGTCGATCGTTCCTTGACGGTCGAGTACACCGCATCGAAGCCTGAGATAATCGCAATAATCCCCTGATGCTGGCGATCAAATTCCGATGCATCAGCGATCCCAGCCCGAAACTCCTTGAGTGCAGTGTCGAGAGAGTCTCGAAGAGTACCGAGAAGCCCGAGAGTCGTCTGGCGCAACTCGGAAAGGGGCTGGCGAAGCGCCTCCGGCTCTTCGCNNAACATCATCGATCCCATCGATCAATTCCGCAATCGACGCCGCCATACCCTCTGCCGCCTCTAGCGCGCCTACAGCGGATTCGTTCCAGGCTTCTGCAACTTGGCGGCAAACGTCGTACTTGGGCTTTCTTGCGAGGATCTCTCGGTCCTCATCTGAAACGTCATCAATCGACTCGCGAAGATTCACCGCCTGGTCAGCGAGAGACTGTTCAGCCAGTTCCTGGCGCCGTACTGACGTCTGGAGTTGCCGTTGCCTCTGAAGCGTCGCGTAGTTCTCCCTGATCTTGGCGGCGGCCTCCTCGATCCGCTGATCGATCGATGCGAGCTGTCTCCGAATCGGGGATGTCACGAACCTAGTCAGTTCATCGACTCGGACCGAGACGCTGCTGAGCTGCTTCTGGCTGTAGGCCTGAACGGGTAGTAGGTCTCGTATTTCCGCTTCGCGCGCCTTAGCAAAGTCTGCATTTCCTACCTTCAGCGTCAATTCACCCGACTTTGCGCTGCGCCTTACCACGTGGGCTATCTGATTGATTGTGAAGTGAACCTCGACGGTTGAATCCGTCGGAGCAAGAGTGGTGCTGATTAATCGTCGTTGACGAACAGCGGGATCCACCAACTCCTCGTCACCGTGGACAACTGCAGGGAGGTCACACAACGCCCATCGCAGATAGTCGAGAAGCGTGGACTTGCCTGTTCCCCGCCCGCCGATGATCGCATTAAATTGCGCGTTGAGTTCCAATTCGATCGGGCCCAGGAACATGCTGTTGTCGACGCTCACCCTTGATATCCAGACCGTGGGAAGTTCGGGCTTGGTCTGAGAAATTCTCGACTCTTGTGCCAGGCAGGCTTGGCGGAGAGCCTCTGCTGTCGGTAGCGACCACTTGATCCAGGTCGAGTGCTTGCCTAGGTCAACGTACGTGTCACTCCGCGAGTCTGATGTCTGAACAAGCGCTATTCGCTTGTTTCCGTATTCAGAGTTCTCGCCATCGAAGATCCTCCGATTTCCAGCCCCGACCTTCCTCTCGACGGTGCCATCGAGATACCCACCAACACAGGGCATGTCCCGATACTTGTGGTGAAAGTGCGATCGAAGGAGGCTCTGGTGTCCACTATCGGTGACATTGGGGAACACGATGTACCGACCCCGCAGAAAAGAGTCCTTGTCGAGTTCTTGATGAAGTTGCGAAAGAAGCGGCATCTCAATCGCCTGGACGTCCTGCAGCTTTGGCAGATCCGGCGGGGTAACTGCTATCGCAAGTCGAGTTAGAACGGAGTCGAGACGGTCCGAAGGAAAGTCGGCGTCCAAGATCAGAAGTGCCTGACATGGGACGCTCAGTGTCAGCTCTAGCCCTGGATAGACAACGAGCCGCTTCTCCGGATCCAGCGGATTCCCATCGGCATCGAGCTCGGCCTCAACAGCCTTGCGGATGTACGGAATCATCGCGAAGTCATGATGATCGGTGATGGCGACCGCATCGAGGGCTCTGCTCCGGCATGCCAATACAAATTCGTTAGCCCAAACATCTCGCTCGGAATCGTTCGTGGGTCTTGTTCCAGACCAGTTGGCATCCCGAGGCGTATGGACTTGGAAGTCGCATCGGTAGAAGTGGGCCCCTTTGTCGGTCATAGTGAGACAAGCTCCCCTCGGAAGGCTCTCGCTAGGACTGCTTGAGAACTACGGACAACTCGTGCCGTCGCTGTGCGAACCCTCTCATCCACTGTGTCGGCGAGTTGCATCAGCTCTTGAACACGCTTGATCACAACTACCTGTTCATCAAGCGGAGGAGCCGGCACCAGAAGCTCGCGGACCTTCGTTTGAGTTAGATTCATACCGCTTTCCGAAGTGCCAGTCTTGAGTCCATCAATTTCCACCAATCGAACTGGATCGTTGAGAAGAATCTCGAGGAACTCCGGGAGCATCTGAGTCTGGTCGACGCGCAGGCGGTAGGTCTTGTCGCACAAGAGCAGGTGACTTCTCACGGAACGCACTAGACATGCCACGCCGACTCGATTGCGCGGGCCTGCACGCGTGATCAGTAGATCTCCGGGCTTCAGCTCGTGTTCTGGCCGATGCGTCAGTGCATCAGGCAGGCGCTTGTTTTCCATCTCAAGGAATAGCCTGCGCTGCACCGCGGTCGTCTTGATAACTCCCCACTCACCTGTTGGTGCGGGTCGGTTCTCGCACTGTGGACTCTTTCCTTGATCGAATGACGCCACCAGATTCCCCAGATGCTCCTCGACCGATTCATTCGTGCGTCCATGGTCATCGCGCCAGTCGGCGCTAAGCCGCCCCGAGCAAGCCGCCGACAAGATGGCCTCCCGAAAGCGTCCAAGCTGGCGCTGGCTGCTCGAAAGATGATCCACGGCGCTGCGGCCCGCAGCCAAAGCACTATCAAGAACATCTGCAACCTGCTCCTGTATCCCCTCTGGCGGTAGTGGGAGCGTCATGTTCGCGAGAAACGAGGTCGGCACCCGTTCCTGTCCCACTGACCCAGTCATTTCATTGCGAGCGAGGCTGCGAAGACTCTCCTGGCGCAAGAAGTGCCAGATGTATCTTGCGCTGACACCTGGCTTCGGTCGCAGTACGTGAAACTCTGTGGAACCGAAGCCAATCCCAGAAGGAATACCAGGCACAACAGCGGACTTGCCGTTCTCCATGCAAGGGGTGATCTTGGCAAAGAGCACATCTCCCGGCTCAAAGGTGCGGTAGGACTTCGTGCGAAGCTCTCCTAGCTTCCTGGTTTGAGGGTCGACAACCGCGCCGCTTCCTTCATCGACTGCCGCCATCGGCACAAAGAGAACTTCTGTCTCGTCGGGGAACGAGGCAAGCTTTGGCCTTGGAGGATTGATTGTGCAGGCTAGGGAGAGACTTGTCTCTGTCACACGAGACCTCCGTCGCCTTCGAGCAACCTTTGGATATCAGTGAGATCGTCAAGGGCAAGCTGGATCTCCTCCATGGCGCCGGTGATCAATTCCTCCGGTTCGGGAAGATCGTCTGGGTCGTCGACATCCTCATCTCGGATCCATTTGAAGGCATCAAGCTTGTAGTGGTGCCCCTTGATCTCGTCAATGTTGAAACTGCGCCAGCGACCTTGTGCTGAGTCGCTAGCGGAGCGCTGGCTGAGGCCATTCGGATCAGCGCCGTAGCAACTCTCGAACTCGGAGAAATACTTAGTAGTGAGCGGCCTGATCTTCTTGGTGATCTTCGGGACATTGGCCCGTGCGTCGTATATCCACACCTCCTCAGTGGGCCGACCCTTAGTGAAGAAGATGACGTTGGTCTTGGTGCCTTCGGTGTAGGGACTGAAAGTGCCGCGTGGACACCGCAGCACAGTGTGGACATCGCAGTCCTCCATGAGCACGCTGAAGACCTCTCCAGCTTGCTGGGCGAAAAGTACATTGTCGGGCACGACGATGGCGGCGCGTCCACCAGGCTTGAGGATGGTGAGCACATGTTGAATGAAATTCAACTGCTTGTTACTCGTCTGCACGACAAAGTCTTCGCGGTCCGGCGCCTGATTCGCCCCCTTCGTGCCGAAGGGAGGGTTGGTCAGTATCACGTCGTAGCGCTGCGCTGATGGCACCTCGTAGATTGAGTCGGCGAGCGTGATGTGAGGCTCAACCTGGTGGAGGTACAAATTCATGAGCGCAAGGCGGCGAGGTCTGGCCACGAGTTCCTGCCCGAAGTAGGTCTTGGTGCGGATGCGTCTTGCTATCTCGCGATCGAAGGCTCCGCCAGTCTCATCCTTCAGCCATTCGTAGGCAGCTATGAGGAATCCACCGGTGCCGCATGCGGGGTCGTCGATGGTGAAGTCCTTGCTCACCCGAGGATCAGGCTTCATGCAGCGGACCATGCTCTGGATCAGGATGCGCGGAGTGAAGTACTGGCCCGCGCCCTTCTTCCCTTCACTTGCGGCCTTCTCAAGCAGACCCTCAAAGGCGGCCGCCTTGATGTCGGTATCGATGCTGATCCACTCGGTCTCGTCGATAAGACCGATGAGCTTTTGAAGGTTGACCGGATTCGTAAACCGATTCTGCGCCCCGCCGAAAATGTCTCCCAGGATCGCCGGCTGCTTGCCCAGCGTCCGCAGTGCCTCAATGTAGGCATCGAGTAGGTCAGTTCCGCTCTGCTTGCGGAGATAGGGCCAGTCCGTCTCGGTCGGAAGGTCGAGCCCACGCTCGTCGGCCATCTTGATGAAGAGTAGATAGGTAAGTTGCTCGATGTAGTCGCCGTAGTCCACACCGTCATGGCGCAGGGTGTGGCAGAAGCCCCAGAGCTTTCCAACTATGTCAGTCATGCAGCCACCAGTTCCTTGTTGAGCTCATCAAGCAGAGCAGCCAAGTGACCATCGAATGTGCGGTTGGCCAAGCCCCAGCCGCCACGATCAAGCAAGACGGGGACGTCGTCGAAGTCCTGACGATCGATCGAGAGATTCTTGACCAGGTGGAGTCGGATGTATTCCATCCACTTCGACTGGGCCTCAGTCAACTCGCGGTCAGCCGTCACGTGTGCGACCGCAGCGTTGACCCGCTCCTCTGCTGTGAGTAGCGGACCCTGATCAAGCGCCGCCCTCTTGACCATGGAGATGATATCGACGAGCGCCTTGTGATGAGCAACTTGGTATGCCTTCTGAAGATTGTCCTCGGTGAAGTGCTCGGGGGCCTGCTTCAGTGCGTCTCGCAGTTCGTTGAGAGCTTCAGTACCCCATTCATTAGGCCGGCTGAGCAAGATGCTGATGGCCCGGATCTGCTCCGAGTTCTCATTGATGAACTGCTCGAATAGTTTGAGGTAGTCCTCCGGCTTGTACTCACGGCCCACGCCGGCCTTGATGAGCCAGTCCGATTCAACAACGTCGACCACGGATGAAGCGACGACGAAGCTGCGCTCCCCACGCGGGTATGACGTCAGCAGGTTCTGGAACTCGCCATTGCGGAGCAGATCTGTCGTGCCGGCAAAATCGCTTCTGAGCTTCGCCGGCAGCTCTTCGGCGAAGCGAGCCACATCGCCATCAGGAACGAATCGGGCGAAGAGGTCGCGGGCATCGCCGCTCATGGACTTGTCGATTCGCTGAAGACGCTTCACCAAGCGGCGCGTGTTGTAGTCGCGATCCGTGTTTTGCCAAATCTCCTCGATGATCTGCTCAATCGACTTTCCGTCTCCCTCGGGCGGCTCCACGGTCATGCCGGTCGTCTCCCGGAAGTACTCCAGAAGGGTCCCATCGAAGCAGTCAAACACCACGAAGTTGGCTTTGGCAGGAACGAGATCTGGTGACAGCCTGGTGCCACGCCCAAGCATCTGCTCGAAAAGGATTCGGGACTTGACCGGTCGCAAGAACACTAGGTATTCAAGATCTGGGATATCGACCCCGGTCGTCAGCATGTCGACGGTAACAACGAGCTTAGGATTGGGACGATTGCGAAACTCGCGGATCTTCTGCAGTGGTCGATCGACTCGCCCCGTGATCTTGCCGACGAAGGCTTCACCACGTCCGAAGACGTCCCTGGCCTGGTCGACGAGTTGGTCAGCGTGCGAGGTGTGTGGCAAGTCATTGACGGCGAAGATCAGAATCTTGGGGAAGCGGCCGGTCTTTGCCTCGTGCTCTTCGGCGTACCGCTTGATCTCTTCGAGGATCTTGCGGTTTGAGTCGGGAGCGGTGATCTTCCGCTCTACCTGGGTGGCATCGAAGGTGCGCTCGTCGTCAAGCAAGTCGAGCTGCCGGGTTCCGCTGTCGGGATCCACCTGATCCACCTGCTCCCCCTCACGCAGGAAGACGCCGTTCATTCGTACATCCGACTTCACCCGGACGACGTCGTAATCGACGAGGTAGCCCTCTCGCACGGCCGTCTCGTAGTCGTAGCGGAACACGAGGTTCTCGAAATAGGCCATCGTGTGCGCCGCGGGCGTAGCGGTAAGGCCGATCTTGGTGGCATCAAACCAGTCGAGCGTTTGGCGCCAGGTGGAGAGTTCCTTCGCTGAGTAGCCACGGTGGCATTCGTCAGCGACGATGAGATCGAACGCATGAATCGGGATGTTGTCGAGCTTGTCTGCATCGTCTTCCTTACCATCATCCCCGAACCCGAGCACGGCCTCCTTGCCGAAGAGGTTGATTGCCATCCGCTGGATGGTGGAGACGTAGACGAAGGCGTCGCCCAACTTGGGGTCGGTGAGAAGTGAGTTTGGCATCACATTGGGATCGAACTTCTCTTCCTTGTCGAAGTCAGTCTGTTGGAAGCGCTGGGAGTAGACCGGATAGATCTTGTCGAACTTGAGTCCCGGCTCGGCCTCGAACGAAGCGAACGCTCGGACCGTCTGAGCTGCCAAAGATCGGCGATCGACCAGGAACAGCACTCGCCGTGCAACTCCTGACTTCATGAGCCGGTAGATCTCGTTGACCGTCATGAGCGTCTTGCCGGTGCCGGTGGCCATCGTGACCATCATCTTGCGATGGCGACTTTCAATGGCCTGCTCGATCGCAGTGTTGGCCTCGATCTGATACGGCCGGATGCCCTCCTTGAGCGGGATCGCTCTCAAGGCTGTCATCTCAGCCTTGGTATTGCGGTCGAGCATCTCCAGCATGGCCTTCGTTGTGTGGAAGCCAGAAATACGGCGTGACCTATTCATAGGGTGGCGGACGTCGTGGAACCAGATCTCTTCTCCGTTGGTCGAGTACAGAAAGGGNNGGGCTCGCTGCTCGGAATGGCCTTGGCGTAGCGCTCTGCCTGGGGCAACACGCCTTGCGGGCCGACCGTCAGCTTCTTAGCCTCGACCACGCCGAGGAGCTGGGCGCGATCGGCGAGGACGTAGTCGGCCGGGCCGAGATCTGTTTCGTACTCCTCGATGGCCAAGGCCGGATCAGCCGGATGAGTCTCAGTAAACGGCACAACCGACCAGCCCGCCGCCTTCAGACGTGGATCAATACGGATCCGCCGGGTTGTCTTTTCTGATTCCATCAGCGATCCATTCCATCGTATGATACCCGAACACGTGTTCGATGGCCAGGCCAACGGTGCTGGTTAACAGTACGTGGTCCTGTCTCACCGGGGAGAGCCGTCGCAGCCCTTGAGTAC
>PLIG01000027.1 GCA_003139255.1 Acidimicrobiaceae bacterium
ATGTTGCGCCGGGTGGGGATCGCCCAGGCCATTGTCAACGCCCCAGAGTTGTTGCTGTTGGACGAGCCCACCGCAGGGCTCGACCCCGAACAGCGGGTGCAGTTCCGGGCGGTGCTGCGCGAGTTTGGCGAGACGGCCACCGTGATCGTGAGCACGCACCTCGTCGAAGACGTCGGGGCCGCCTGCACCGAGGTGGCGCTCATGGATCGGGGACTCATCGTGTTTCGGGGCACCCCTAATGAGTTGGCGGCGCGGGGTGCGGAGCACGGCTTGGGCGACGCGCCGTTGGAACGGGGCTACAGCGCCGTGCTAGCTGAGGGGCGCGCATGACCTCGCTCACACTTCCACTGCGCTCGGCGCCACAGCGGGTCAGCCCGGAGCGTCGCGCCCGGTTGCTGCGCCTCGAACTCCGCCACAGCACCATGATCTGGCTGCTCCCGCTGCTCGGCGCGCTGTTCTACTTCGACCCCTTCCGTAAGGCCGCGGGCTATCCACCGTTCTGGTTCGTGCGCTCCTCGGTCATCCTCCATCTCCTGGTCCCGGATTTCTCGCTGTTCGCGGCGGGCGTCGCCGCCTGGACCGGATCGCGCGAGGGACGGCGCCAAACCGTCGACCTTGTCACCATTGCGGCCCGGCCGCGCTGGGCCACTGCGCTGGCCTCGTTTGCCGCGACCACCATCTGGACCCTGGCGGCGTTCCTCGGCTGCGTCGCGGTGCTCTACGGATTCACGGCGACCCAAGCCAACTGGGGTGGGCCGCCTTGGTGGCCGGTGGCTGCTGGAGCGGCGGTGCTGTGCGCCTTCTGCGCGCTGGGGTTCGCTGCTGGGCTCTTGTTGCCGGGTCGGTTCACTGCCCCGCTGGCTGCGCTTGTGACATTCCTGGTGCTTATAGTTGCGTTCCGGGTCGTCCTCGACGAGTCGCACCCCACCTTCGCGCTCCTCTCGCCGATGAACTCGGTGCCGCACGGGGACGCCGGGGTGTTCTTCCATTACTTTCCCGACCTCTACATCGTCCAGATCATGTTCTTCGCCGGGATCGCCGTCGCGGTCCTCGGCGGACTCGGACTTGCAACGGCGTCGGGCAGCCGGATCGTGTGGCGCACCGCAGCCGTCGTTACCGCGCTTGGTCTGGCGGCAGCCTGTACCGGCGTCGGCCTCGCCGGGACCGCCCGCGTGGAGGCCAACGGCGTGATCATCCCTGCCGTCCACGACGCCGCCAGCGACCGGCCCATCGCCTACACGCCGGTCTGCCAGCAAGGAGCGACCCCCATCTGCGTCCAGCCCGCCTTCCGGGCCTACCTGCCGGACCTCGTTGCCGCCTTGAACCCGCTGATACACGAGTTCGCGGGGCTCCCCGGGGCACCGGTGCGTGTCGAGCAGAGTTCTTCCTCGACCACGCCGGAGCTCTCGGTGGCGCTGAGCCCGACCGAGACCAGCACCTTGGTCGGTGCCAGTGCGACGCTCACCGGTAACCCTCCGGTGCTACACCTGGCCCTCACCGAGCTGCCGAGCCAGCCGGAACCACCCAGCTCACAGTCCCTCGCGGACGAACAGGGCGCCTTCGTNNGATCGAAGCCGCCTTGCTCCACAACGCCGGTTCGCTTCCGTCACCCGCGGCTGAAGCCGCAAATCGGTTTGCGGCCCTCGCTCCGAACGTGCAGCGTGCCTGGCTGCTTAAGCACCTGCCGGCCCTTCGATCGGGCCACATCGCCCTGGCACAGATTCCGTGACCCCCGGCCATGTACGAAGACGCGCAGGAGCAGAGTCGAGAATCCTGCCCCCCATGCCAAGCTGGGGCAGTGCCGCAGCCGGTTCACGACTGGTACGCCTTTACGTCGCCAGCCGGCGCGTCCCCGTCGCTCTGGGAGCGCTCGTTGGCTGCAGCTTGGTCTTGCGCGCCGCGCTCGAGTGGCACTGGATACCTAGTGGCGGCCCTCTCACCCAGCAGCTGCCGGTGCTGCTGGAGGCTGGAACGGCATCGGTCATCGCGGTAACCACGTACAGTCCGTTCGGCGAGCCTGAACGTGCCACCGGTCGCTGGCTGCCCTACCTGCGGTTGGCCACAGCTGTAGCCCTCGCCGGAATTGCAGTCGGCTCGCTCAGCGCCGGAGCCGCGGCAGCACACCTGCCAGGTGGCACTCTCGACGTGGTGCGCAACGTCACAGGCATGACAGGCATCGGCCTCATCTCAGCCGCCGTGATCGGCGGAGGGCTCGCCTGGATCGGACCGATGGCATACCTAGTCCTGAGCGAGGACGCGATATTGAACGCCTGGCGAACCCCGTGGGTCTGGCCGACCAGACCATCACAGGACGCCGGCGCCGCCCTCTGTGCCGCCCTGGTGTTCGTCGCCGGCGCCGCCATCATCACCGCACGCGGCGCCCGCCAGCGCGCCGCCGAGTAGCCAACTGACCATAGACCTCTGTAGTCACCCCAGGATGTCGACTGAACGACCGCTGATTCGTAGCAGGTAACGCGTAACTCAGGTCGCGATCGGCTCCACTGAGTCGGCGCAGAATCACCATTCGGCGCTTCGGACGCTCGGGCTTCTCCCTGTTATGCTACGCGCCAAATCGACGGCTCGGGAGCGGTCGACCCATCAACGAAGCAGGCGACCGAGCGCTCCACGCTTGCCTTACTGACTCCATC
>PLIG01000045.1 GCA_003139255.1 Acidimicrobiaceae bacterium
CTCCTGAACGATCCCCTCTTTGATCAGCCGGCGGACGATGACCGAAACCGTCTGTGCAGTGAGCCCGGTCTGTTTGGCGACCTCGACGCGGCTGGTCCCGTCCGATGACTGGATCGCGCTGATCACAACGTTGATGTTGTAGTTGCCCACTCTCGGCAGATTCGTTCCACTGAACATAATTGGTCTCTTGTCGACNNTCCTAAGGCAGCCCAGAGGCAAGGCGAGAGCGGGCGCGGGCTCCGAGCCGTCCGGCAGGACGTCCTCCTCCGGACATGTTCTTGCGGGCTCGGGTCTTTTACCTGCCCAAATCTGAGCCGGGCCCGCAACAGCAGGTCCCCGGCCTACCTTCCTCCGTCGTCGGAGCGACTGACCAGGCACCTTGACTGTCTAAGTCATGATGATTTAGCATCGCCGTGAATGACCGGGCCGAAGGTATCCAGGACGGCTGGTGGGGCACCGGGCTGAGGAGGAAGCGTTATGCGGCGAAGAATACTCGTGACCGCGGTAGCAGCGTTGGCGCTGACTAGCGGGTTGGCCCTGACTGCGGCTTCGGCGGTGTCCGCCAGCTCAGGGGGCACGATCAAAGTCGTCTTTCAGATTCAAGGGGGTGACCCCGCCCTGACGGTCCTCATGCACACCGCGGCGACGGAGTTCCAAAAGCAGTACCCGGGCTGGAAGGTTAACTTCGAGCCGATCACCTCTCCTGCGGAGAACGACTACTACACCAAGCTCGACCTGATGAACCAGTCTGCGTCAACTGCTCCCGACGTCATGTACGAGGACACCTTCTTGGTCAACAGCGACGTTGCCGCCGGCTATCTGTCACCTCTGGACTCCTACCTAGCCAAGTGGTCAGGTTGGAAAGAATTCTCTCAGGCTGCCCAAGCAGCCGCCCGGGGCGCCGACGGTCACATTTACGGGGTGTCCATGGGGACCGATACCCGTGGGCTCTGGTACAACAAGGCAGTGCTCGCCAAGGCGGGGGTTGCGCTCCCCTGGCAGCCGAAGACCTGGGCTGACGTGCTGGCGGTGGCCGAGAAGATAAAGGCGACTGAACCAGGCGTCACTCCGATCAACGTCTACGGCGGCGTGGGTCAGGGCGAAGGGTCCACGATGCAGGGGTTCGAGATGTTCCTGTACGGGACCAACAACACGCTGTTTGACTACAGCACTGGTAAGTGGGAAAAGGCTGGAGCCGGCTTCAAGGCCGCACTCGGGATCTACCAGACGATCTACAACAAGGACAACCTCGGCCCCAGCGTGCAGACCGCCCTCGGCAGCCAGGCCTGGCAGGTCGTGCAGCAGTCCGATATGCCCGTGGGCAAACTGGGAATCGACCTCGACGGGAGCTGGGTTGGCGGCACCTACTTGCCCACCGGACCCAAGCCATGGCCCCAGTGGCAAAGCGCACTGGGTATTGCTGCCATGCCTACGGAAAACGGGCAGGCACCCGGAAAGGTGAGCATGTCCGGAGGATGGCTTCTGTCTGTGGGCTCGCGCTCCACGAACAAGCAGATGGCGTTCAATTTCATCACAATCGCCCTGAACCAGCAGAACTCGCTGTACTACGACGTCCACGCTTCGCAGATCGCCAGCCGTGCCGACGTCGCTTCAGCGCCCGCCTACAAGGCGCAAGGCCACGCGGCCGCTGCGTTCTCCTCGTTCGTGCCCTTTACTCACTTCCGCCCGGCATTCACCGCGTACCCCAAGCTCTCTACTGAGATACAGGAAATCACCGGAGAGCTCATGACCGGCCAGGAGANNCGCCTGCCCAGGGTGCGGCGGCGTACAACAAGTACCTCCTCGCGACGGTCGGAGCGAAGAACGTCGAGGCTGCACCGGCGTAAATCTGGAATTGCCACAAACGGGCTCTGGCCAGGAAGTGCCTGAACCCAACTAGGCTTTAATCAGCTGCCTGTCCGTTGAAATGGGGCGGCCAAACCCTCAAGGGTTTGGCCGCCCCCTTGGAGGGTTAGATTGGCACTCAGAGTCTCCCGGCGCAGGACGCCGACCTGGCGGTGGCTCGGCCCCATGGCCCCGGCCCTCGGCATCATGGGTCTGTTCTTTGCGGGCCCGATCATCTGGAGCGTCTACATCGCCTTCACCAACAAGGCGCTGACGGGGGTAGGAGCCCAGCATCCTAAGTGGGTCGGCTTCGCCAATTTCACCCATATGTTCCAGGACCCGTTGTTCGTCCACTCCCTTGTCCTCACTGCCATCTTCGTTATCGGCTCGGCCATCATCGGGCAGAACACTCTCGGGTTCCTCATCGCCCTTCTCGAAAGAGGCAAGAACAGTTTCGTAACCAGAGCTCTCAACACGTTCATCATCGCCGCCTGGGTCATGCCCGAGATCGTCGCCGGCTTCTGCTGGTACGCATTCCTCTACCAGGGCGGAACGCTTGATACTTTCCTGCAGCACTTCGGACTAAGCCAGGACTGGCTGTACACGACGCCGATGCTTGCCATCATCATCGCCAACATCTGGCGCGGGACCGCATTCTCAATGCTTGTGTATTCGGCGGGCCTTTCCGACGTGCCGGCCGAGCTGCTCGAGGCGGCAAAGGTCGACGGCGCGAGTCAGATCTCACTTCTGCGTCGAGTGATCATCCCTCTGCTCCGGCGCTCGATAGTGACGAACTTAATGCTCATAACCCTGCAGACACTGGCCAGCTTCACTCTTATATTTGTGCTGACCGCCGGCGGCCCCGGAGAAGCCAGCCAGACCACGCCGTTATACATCTACCAGCAGGCTCTCCAGCTGTACGACATAAGCTATGGGACCGCGATGTGCATAGTGCTCCTTTTGATAGGCGCCCTCTTCTCTGTGGTCTATATCAAGTTGATCCGGGTGGAGGAAGTGGGATGATCGGAGTTCTGAGTTCGGGCGAAAGAAGGGCAGCCCGTTCAAACGCGCGCCCGCGTAGCCGCTTCCGCATCACATCACCGCGGATAATGGCGGCGCGCGTGAGCGCGTATGGCGTTTTGGCTCTGATAGCTGTTTTCTTCATAGCCCCGCTCCTTTGGCTTGTCCTTTCCGCATTCGAACCCGCTGCCAGCGTGGGGTCCGCAGCACCGCTTGTGCTGTCGTTCAGTAACTTCGCGAAGGTCCTCAACTGGACGACGACATACAAACCGCTCATAAACTCGGCGATCCTGTCGGGAACGACGGCGGTGATAACTGTCGTTGCGTCGCTGTTTGCCGCTTACCCGCTTTCGCGCTATCAGATGCGGTTCCGCAAGCCGTTCCTGTACACCATTGTGTTCTCCACGGGGCTCCCGATCACGGCGATTCTCGTGCCAGTGTACTCGATGTTCGCGCGGTTCAACCTTGTCGACAATATGTCGGCCGTGATCTTGTTCATGACGGCGACTTCGCTTCCCTTTGGGATCTGGCTGATGAAGGGCTTCATGGACGGGGTGCCTCTCGAGCTGGAGCAGGCCGCTTGGGTGGACGGGGCGACGTGGCTCGGGTCGTTGAGACGGATAGTGGCGCCGCTTATGCTGCCCGGAATAATGGTCATTACGATCTTCACTTTCGTCAGCCAGTGGGGCAATTTCTTCGTCCCGTTCATCCTTCTGGAGAGCCAGAGCAAGTTCCCGGCCTCAGTCAGCATCTACACGTTCTTTTCGCAATATGGCTTGGTCGACTATGGGCAGCTGGCGGCGTTCTCGATTCTGTACACACTGCCTGCCGTGGGGTTGTGGGTCGTGGCGGGACGCTTCTTGAAGGGCACGTTCACCTTCGCAGGCGCAGTGAAAGGCTGACCGACACCATGCATGACGACCAGAACAGGACCAGGGCCCGGATCAGGCGGGCCCTGGACATGCGGTTGGGTCCTCGGATCTTCGAATCGCGTGAACCCTGCGAGGTCTCGTTGTTCTCCTGCGGGGACCCGGTAAGTGTGTGGGACGCGCNNTCCGTCGAGCGCGGCGCGCCCTGGGGAGCGCCATGGTCAACGACGTGGTTCCGGGTTTCAGGCAGGGTGCCGGCGGAATGGGCGGGGCGGAGGGTCGAGGCAGTGTTCGACCTCGGGTTCAATGACCGGAGCCCCGGGTTCCAGGCCGAAGGGCTGGCATTCGGAGTGGACGGCAGGCCGATCAAGGCGGTGATGCCGAGGAACAACTGGCTCCCGGTCGACGACGGCGGGCGTGGCAGCTGGATGTGCTTCGTTGAAGCGGTGGCGATGCCGGCCATCATGGGAGGTACCGACGACCGGTGCCAGCCGACCGAGCTAGGTGNNTGGTTGTCGACGAGACGGCTCTTGCTCTTGCACTCGACGTCGAAGTCCTGCTCGGGCTGATGGGGGGCCTGCCCGTCAGAGATCCACGGCGCCACGAGGTCTTGCGCGCCCTGGAACGCTGTTTGGACAGCTACGACCTGGACGCCGATCCTGCCGCGGCTCGCGAGGCCCTCAAGGATGTGATGTCGGCACCGGCCAGCCGCACTGCGGACAAGATCTCCGCCGTCGGTCATGCCCACATCGATTCAGCGTGGCTTTGGCCGGTCCGGGAGACCGTCCGCAAGTGTGCCCGCACGTTCTCCAACGTCGCTGCATTGGGCGCCCAGTACCCGGAGCTCGTCTTTGCGTGTTCTCAGGCTCAGCAGTGGTGGTGGATGAAACAGCACTACCCGGTGATCTATGAGGGCATGAGAGCGCAGGTCAGAAATGGCCAAGTCGTCCCCGTGGGTGGCATGTGGGTGGAATCCGACACCAACGTGACCGGTGGGGAGTCCCTNNCTTCCTCTCCGAGCTGGGAGTGGAGACCGAAGAGGTTTGGCTGCCGGACTGCTTCGGCTACTCGGCTGCCCTTCCTCAGCTCATCCTCCTCTCGGGGTCACGCTGGTTCCTCACCCAGAAGCTTTCCTGGAACGACACCAACAAGTTCCCCCACCACACGTTCTGGTGGGAGGGCATAGACGGGAGCCGGGTATTCACGCACTTTCCCCCCGTCGACACCTACAACGCCGAGCTCCTGCCGTCCGAGCTTGCTCACGCGGCGGACAACTACGCCGAACGCGGCTTCGGGACCCGGTCGTTGGTCCCCTTCGGTTACGGCNNGCGGGAGATGATGGAAAGGGCGCGTCGTCTCGCCGACCTGGACGGGTCGCCCAAGGTCGTCGTAGAGGCTCCGTCGAAGTTCTTTGCCGCCGCCCAGGACGAGTACCCCCATGCGCCGATCTGGTCGGGCGAGCTCTACCTCGAAGGACACCGCGGGACCCTCACGAGCCAAGTCGAGATCAAACAAGGCAACCGCCGCTGCGAGAACTTGATGCGGGAAGCGGAGCTCTGGTCGACCGCAGCCCTGGTAGCCGGGCGCTCGCTCTACCCCTACGAAGAGTTGGAAGAGATCTGGCGGGACATCCTGCTGAATCAGTTCCATGACATCCTCCCGGGCTCATCGATCGCCATGGTCAACGACGAGGCAATCGCCAGCTGTGCCAACAGTGCCCGGCGGCTCGAGGACATCGTCGAAAGGGCGATCTCGGCGCTATGCGGCAACGGCGATGTGTCCGTGGCTTTCAACGCTGCGCCGCATGAGCGCCACGGGATCCCGGCCCTGTCCGCCGGCGTAGTGCTCCCGGGCACCGGAGCGGCCAGGATGGTCGGTGGAACAGGCCTCGAGAACGACCTCATCAGGGTGGAGCTCGACACTGATGGCCATGTCGCCTCATTGTTCGACCTTCATGCCGGGCGGGAGGTCATTCCACCCGGCGCCCTCGGCAACGTGCTCCAGCTCCACCCGGACATTCCGAACAACTGGCCCGCTTGGGATGTCGACGCCTTTTACCGCCATGTCCGTCAGGACCTGGGCTCGCCTCAGAGCATCACCGTCTTGTCGAGTGGACCTGAAGAGGCTGCCGTCCGGGTCGAGTACCGTTTCGGCTCCTCGCGGGCCGTGCAGACCTTGCGGCTGGCGGCTGACAGCAGGGCCTTGGTGGTGGACATCGAGCTTGACTGGCGAGAGCACGACCGCCTGCTCAAGGTGGCCTTCCCCATCGACGTCCACACGGACCGGTCGTCATCAGAGATCCAGTTCGGGCACGTCCAACGGCCCACTCATGACAACACCTCCTGGGACGCTGCCCGTTTTGAGTTTGTGGCGCACCGTTTTGTGCACGTAGGCGAGCCTGNNCAGTAGTGAACGACGGGATTTATGGCCACGAGGTAGCGGCCATGGAAAGAGCCGGCGGCGGAAGGGCCACCTTAGCCCGGCTGTCCATCATTCGCAGCCCGAGCTTTCCTGATCCTCGCGGAGAAAACGGAGTGCACCACTTCCGTTATGCCGTTCTCCCCGGGGCGACGGTCGCCGACGCTGTGCGCTACGGCTACCACTTCAACCTCCCTCTTCGAGCGGCCTTGGCCGAGCGGGAGGTGGAGCCGCTGCTGGCTCTGGACAACGACGCGGTGGTGGTCGAGGCGGTCAAAGCCGCCGACGATCGTTCGGGAGCCGTGGTCGTGCGTTGCTATGAGTCGCTCGGGGGCAGGGCCACGACCACGGTGAAGGCCAACTTCGCGGTGAGTCGAGCTTCGCTCACCGACCTGCTGGAACGGCACCTGGTGGATCTCGACGTCGGGCCCGGCAGCGTGGTGTCGCTGCAGTTGAGGCCGTTCCAGGTTGTCACGCTGCGACTGTCGCCGGAGAAATGACCGTGCAAGAGCTGATCAGGCGTGCTCGCGGTCAGCATCGGCCAGAGCGTTGAAGGGAGGTTCCTTTCGTGGTGGAACGGGCGTGTTCTGAATCCTGTCTCTGCCTTGCGCTGGACGTCGGTGCAACCAAGCTCGGAGCAGCACTTGTGGACCGCCAGGGTGACATCCGGCGTAGCGCGAAGAGCCACACTCCCGAGGGATGCGATCCCGAGGCTCTGTTCTTGGCGGTGACGGACCTTCTTGACGGTCTATTGGCAAGCGAGGGCGAGAGTCCGTTGGCACTGGGTGTGGGCAGCCCGGGGCCGGTGCAGGACGGCTCCGAGGTGAGCCCGCTCAACATCCCCGCCTGGCGGGGCTTTCCTCTGCGGCGGCGTCTCGAGGACCGCTACGGCTTGGCGACGTTTGTCGAGCTTGACACCAAGGCCCTGGCGCTGGCCGAAGGATGGAGGGGTGCGGCGCGGGGCAAGCGCAACTACCTGGCCATGGTTGTCTCCACGGGAATAGGAGGGGGGTTGGTCCTCGACGGTCGGCTGGTCGAAGGTCGCACCGGCAATGCCGGGCATGTGGGCCATGTCATCGTCTGTCCGGGGGGCAGGCCATGTTCGTGCGGGAGCAGGGGCTGTTTGGAGGCAGAGGCCTCGGGATGGGCGATCGCCGCCATCACCGGCCGACCCCCTTCCGAAGCCACCCCTCAAGTGATCGAGCGCACCGGCCAGCTGGTTGGCCTCGCCTTGGCCTCGGTGACCACGCTGTGCGACCTCGATCTGATAGTCATAGCCGGCTCGGTGGCCCTGGGATTCGGCGCCCCGTTTTTCCAAGCCGCTGTGAGGGAACTGCACGACTACGCCAAGCAGGCTTACGCCAAGGAAACCCAAGTGCTCCCGGCGGGCCTGGGCTCAAGGGCGCCTCTCGTGGGTGCCGCGGCGGTGGCCTGGAGGGGCCTTGACGGGCGAGATTGCTGGCACGCCGACCCCGAGTGTCCGGACCTGCCGGTGTGACCGGTTGGCGCCGGGCACTCTCCGAAGTGCGCCACGAGAAAGGACAGTGCCTCCATGCGCATCAGCTCGGTCCGTTCCACATACTGCTTCGTCGCGACGGGGGACCGGCTGGCCCAGGTCATCCGAGTTGTAGTCGCAGACGCCACGCCCATTGCCCCTGCTGAGGTCACGCTCGTCGGCGAGGGTCTCCAGTGGGTCGAGCCCTGGCGGGGGTGCCTCGACCCGACATGGGCCGGCAGAGCGGACGGCCCAGCGTGGGTGCCAAGCGCCGACGCCGGGCTTGGCACACCAGCCCGCTTCACGTCGGCTCCCAACCTGCCCGATGGGGTCGTCGTGGAGGTCCCGGTCCTGTTCGACCCGGCGCTGCCCGCGGGCAGCGTCGTGGCCATCCGAGCCGTCGTGCAGTCCGGTGAGGCTCGGGCCGAGGCCGGGGGCGATGTGGTGGTACGGGAGCCAGGTTGGCGGATGCTCATGGTTCCCCACTTCCACTACGACCCGGTCTGGTGGAACACCCAGGCCGGCTACACCTCCGGCTGGGACGAGCTGGTCTGGGCACAGGACCGCCGGGAGTCCTTCCAGCACAGCGGGCTGGCACTGGTCGAGGCCCATCTCGAGAGGGCACGGGTCGATCCTCGGTACAAGGTTGTCTTCGCCGAGGTGGACTACCTCAAGCCCTACTGGGACCTTTATCCCGACCGCCGCGCAGAGCTCCGGTCCCTGATCCAGGCCGGCCGCGTCGAGATCGTCGGCGGAACCTACAACGAGCCGAACACGAACTTGACCGGTGCGGAGACTGCCATCCGGGCGGCCGTGTACGGGCTCGGCTTCCAGCGCGACGTGATGGGCGCAGATCCCAGGAGTGCCTGGCAGCTGGACGTGTTCGGCCATGATCCCCAGTTTCCGGGGATCATGGCCGATTGCGGGCTCGACTCCGCGGCGTGGGCCCGGGGCCCGTTCCACCAGTGGGGGCCGAAGCCGGAGACGGGGACAACCGCGTGGATGCAATTCCCCTCCGAGTTCGAGTGGGTCGCCCCCAATGGCCAGGGCCTGCTCACGAGCTACATGCCCACCCATTACTCGGCAGGCTGGGAGCTCGAGCGGGCGACGACCCTCGAGGGGGCGATGTGGCGGGCGTACGAGCTGCTCGAAGACCTTGCCCAGGTGGCGGCGGCGAAGGTCACCCTTCTGCCCGTGGGCACTGACTACACGCCACCGAGTCGCTGGGTGACCGAGGTCGCAGACGCGTGGGGACGACGCTACGCGTGGCCCCGCTTCGAGGTGGGATTGCCCAGGGAGTTCTTCGATGCCGTACGGTCCGAGCTGTCGCAGCAAGGACGGGCACCGTCGCCCCAGACCCGTGACATGAACCCGATCTATACCGGCAAGGACGTCTCTTTCATCGACACCAAGCAGGCTCAACGCCTCACCGAGGCCCGCCTCGCGGATGCCGAGACGCTCGCCGCTCTGGCCGGGATCCTGGGCGCAACCTTGCCCCACGGGGCATTGGACAAGGCCTGGCGCCAACTGGTCTTCGGCGCGCACCACGATGGCATCACGGGCTCAGAATCCGACCAGGTCTACCTAGACCTCCTCGGCGGCTGGCGAGAGGCGTACGAGCTGGCCTGCGAGGTAGCCGACCGCTCGACGCGCCACGTCGTCACCGCCATCGACACCAGCGGTGATGGCCAGGCCGGCGTGGTCGTCAACACCCTTGGCTGGGATCGCTCCGACCTGGCAGTGGCGGAGGTGCCCGCGCCCCCGGTGGGGCGGGTCGTCGAGCTTGCCGACGAAGCCGGCCGCGCGGTCCCGGTGCTCTGTGAGCCAAGCCCGCTGCCCGGCTCGCTCCACCTCAGGTTCTTGTCCGAGAACGTTCCTGGGGTGGGCTACCGCACCTATCGGGTCCGCCACCGCCCGGCCGACGCCGCCGACGCGCTCGGATGGGTCGAGGTCCCTGGCTTCGAGATCGCCAATGAGCACCTCGACATCTCCGCTGATCCCGATCGGGGCGGAGGGTTGAGCCAGATCACCGATCACTCGAGCGGCTTCGAGCTGCTGCCTGAGGGAGAGATCGGCAATGAGCTGCTGGTCTATCCCGAGTACGACGGCCACCCCCGCTTCGGTGAGGGACCTTGGAACCTGCTTCCGGCCGGGCCGCCGGTTCGGTCGGGCGTGCGGGGTGCTGCCGTCCGTCGCGAGCGCTCCGCGCTCGGTGAGCGGCTGATCGTGGACGGCTCTCTCGAGGGGTTCCGCTACCGCCAGGTGGTCACCCTTTGGAACGGGATTCGCCGAGCTGAACTGCGTACCGAGATTCACGACTGGCGTGCCCAGGACCGTCTGCTCCGGCTCCGGTTCCCGACCACCCTCGCTGGTGGTACACCCGTCTCGGCTGTCGGAGACGCCGTCGTGGCCCGGGGCTTCGGTCTCATCGACGTGGATGCAGCCGAGGCTCCCTGGACGCTCGACAATCCCGCTGCCGAGTGGTTCGGGCTCAGCACTACCCTGCTCGTGGAAGCGGTCGAGGCTGGACGCACCTACCACCGACGAGGGATAGGGGTGGCCGAAGTGGTCGTCCCGGTCGGCGCCGGGGCGGCACCCTGGGCTCGCCGGCTGGTCGTCGCCCTGATCCAAAAAGGCGTTACCGCCACTTGCACGGAGGCGGATCGCAACAGGTACGGCGCTCTCCTGGGAGACTCCAACTTGCCGGACTTTCGCGTGGCTGTGGGCGGTCCGCGTGAGAATCCTTTTGTCGCCGCCATCCTCCAAGCGGCCGGCGCTCCCTACCGCGCGGCCCTTGAGGATCAGCTGGACCGCCAGGGTTGGGCGCGCCTCCTGGTCCCGGCGGAACGGCCATTGAAAGACGTATGGCTCCCGGGAGCCGACCTTCGAGACCCGAGGGCTCTACCGGTGATTCTGGTGGCTGGGCGGGACGAGATGGCGACGGCTACGGCCGTCGACGGGCTGCAGGCCGAGGTCGTCGCCGGACGCGTGCTAGTGGAGCAGCAGGCTGCTTTGGTTCCTCAGCCGGAGCACGTACCGGAGTGGACCGCGGCTCTTTTGAACCGAGGTACGCCGGGCTTCGCCGTGGACTGCGGCGGCGCTCTTCACGTCTCGCTCCTGCGTGCGTGCACCGGTTGGCCGTCCGGGGTCTGGATAGACCCACCCCGCCGGTTCGCGCCGGACGGTTCAGCCTTCGAGCTCGAGCATTGGAGTCACGTCTTCGAGAACGCTCTTCTGCTCGGACGGGGCGACTGGCGCGAGACGGGATGCGTGGAAGAAGCCCTGGCATACAATCGACCGCTCCGCGCCAGCCTTAGCGATCCCCACCCCGGAACGTTGCCTCCGCGCGCCCGTTTGTTCGCCATCGGTCCGCTGGAGGGGGACGAACGAGCACCGCATGTCCGGGTGGTGCTGGCCGCCCTCAAGCCGGCAGGCAATCCCTTGGCTGCGGGGGACCCGCCAATCGAGAGCCACGCCTCGGGCCGAGAGATGGAAGTCAGCCTGCGCTGTTACGAGGCTGATGGTCGCCCGGCGGAGGTGGAGATCGAGAGTCTGTTCCCTATTCTTGGCGCAAGGCGCGCGAATCTNNTGGAGGAGCCTGGAGAGCCACTTGCCCTAACTGGAACGGCCGAGGGCCGGCCAAGCAGGGTGGCGCTTTCCGTCAAAGCGGGGGAGCTCGCCACCATTCGCCTACGCCTCGCCGCCGAGACGGTTGCCTCGGGTGGCACCAACGGAGGTTGGGGTGCCGAGGTCGCCCAGCCGGTGTTCAGCCGGTACTGGCTCCACAACAAGGGGCCGGCACCGATGGGCAACCAGGCGCTCGCGGTGCATGTCCTACCTACGGCCTTGGTGCTGAGGGCCGGTGAGGCGTGCGAGTTCACTGCCCAGATCGCCTCGGGTTCTGCCCACGTCACCCAGTCGGGGCAGGTCGAACTGCTAGGGCCCGATCACTGGGACGTCGAGCCGTCGGGGCAGCTCTTCTCGTTGAGCGCCGGGGCCTTCATGCGAGTTCCCTCGCGTCTGCGGGTCCCGGACGGATGCCGCCCTGGCCGGTACTTCGTGGCAGTCAGGGTGGTGGACCCGGCCGGTCAGGCCCAAGAGGACATCGTCACAGTCGACGTCGTGCCGGCGCTCGCCGAGGCCGCCCATGAAGATGACCAGTCCCCGTGGGACCCACGGGGGCTCCTTGCGAAGTCGACCCCCTTCAACCACCCCGCCGGCCAGGTGTGGGCCGAGCTCGAGGCAGCTCTCGAAACTCTGGAGTTGGCAGTTGCGCCAGCGGCGACGGCCACGCTCGGCCTCGTGCTTGCCAACCGCACCTTGGGCGAACTGCGGGGCGAGCTGCAGCTTCTTTCTCCGGTCGAGACCTGGCCGTACGTCGACCCCTGGACCCAGGCGTTCACCTTGAGACCAGGTGAGCGCCGTCGGACCGAGGCATTGGTGCGTAGCCCCGGCAACGGATGGCTCGCCTCATGGACGTTGTTCAAAGTGACGTACTTCGGACGAATCTGGTACTCGCCGACGGTGGCATTGCGCCTGGGCGCCGAGCCGGTCGCGCTTGACCGGTCAGGAGCGTCTGGTGCGGCATGATCGACGCGGGAGATCTAGCAGTGGCCGATGAGGCCGTCATCGGCTGGGNNGTCGGCAGCCCTCGACACGTACATCGCCGAGCTCGCCGCTGGACCGGTGGGCATCCGGCTCGGTATCGGTAGCGAGCCGGACATGCTTGCCGGTCTCGATAGCTCCAAGGCTGACGGCCTTCGGACTTGGGGGGCGAAAGCGCTCTTGGTGGACAGCCTGCTGCGGGCAGAGGCCGCCCGGCTCGGGATAAGCGACCCGACGTCGCCCGCCGACTGGCTGGTCAGACTCGAAGCTGCCGGTGAACTGTCCGACCAGACGCCGACCGAGGCCGAGACCCGGGCCTACTACTCGACCAACCTTCATCTCTTCCAGCTGCGCGAGGCCCGCCGGGTACGTCACGTGCTGGTTTCGGACCGCGAATCGGCCCTGCATCTGCGAGGGATCGCCTTCGACGGCGCAGCCTTGGCGCGGCTTGCAGGCGATGCTTCCCTTGATCAGGGCAGCCGCAGCCGAGGCGGTGAGATTGGCTGGGTCGAGCGGGGACACCTGGCNNCTGGCTGGCCCACTGGAGGAGGCGATCTTCGCGGCAGAGCTGAACCAGGTCACCGGACCCGTTGCGAGCGCCTTCGGTTGGCACCTCATCGTTGTAGAGGCGGTCCGACAAGGTCGGACCCGTTCCTTTGGTGAGTGCCAGAAGGAGATCCAGGTCCAACTGGCCGAGTACCGGCGGCGCCGCTCCTGGCTGGTCTGGCTGGATCAGCTCATGGCTGAGGCTGTCCGCGTCCCCGAAGGGGCTGAGCACCCCCTATTTCGAGGGTTCCCGGGCTCCCCGCACCGGCACTGAGCATGTCGGCGCCGAGAACCGTCCGACGAAGTCAGGCGGTCCCATTTCGGCGGCTCAATCAAGAAAGGTCTGCTCCAAACGGAGGGCACAGAACATGAAGATCGGGATCGACAGTTACTGCTTCCACAGGTTCTTCGGCGAGGTCTACGACGGGCAGCCTGCGCCCGACCGACCCATGACGATGGAGGAATACCTCGCCTTTGGCCGGGAACTGGGAGTCGACGGCGTGTCGCTGGAGTCATGTTTCTTCCCCAGCATGGAGGCGTCGTGGCTTCGTGAGCTGAAGGCACGGCTCGACGATTACGGCCTGGAGCGGGTCTATGCCTGGGGGCATCCAACCGGGCTCGAGGACGGCACGAACCGCGCGGCATTCGAAGACATGGTGACGCAGATCTCCTGCGCCGAGCTGATCGGTGCGAGGGTCATGCGGGTCACGCCCGGTCCCGGCAGCGGGGACTACCGCTACGAGCCACGCCAACCGCGGCTCGAGGTGCTGGCGGGCTGGTTCAAAGAGGCGGTCCGCGAGGCCGAAGCGCGCGGGGTCAAGCTTGCCGCGGAGAACCACGGTCACTACAGCGCCAAGGAGATGCTCTGGCTGGTGGAAGCGGTCGGTTCGCCATATTTCGGCGTGACCTTCGACACCGGCAATTTCCTGCGGCTCCTGGACGACCCGTTGGGAGCGATGGAGAAGTTGGCAAGCCACGTGTTCGCCACCCACATCAAGGACGTGAAGGTGCGCAGGGACGTCTCCCCGGCAGAGTGGTTCTACTTCTCCAGCACCCCCGTGGGTGAAGGGCTGATCGACATGGGCCCGATCCTCGCTTTGCTGGCAGAGGCCGGCTACGAGGGCGTCCTGGCCGTCGAGATAGACCATTTGCACCCGGACTACGGATATGACGAGCACCAGGCGGTGCGACAGAGCATCGGCGAGCTCCGTCGCGTGGTCGCCGGGGACACAAATGTCGCTTCCTGACNNCTACATCGACTGACCTGGTGTCGTGCGACCTGAGCTCGTGGCGATCGCCGCCAGGACCGAGGAGCGGGTGGCTGATGCGGCGGTGCGTTACGGCTTCGACTGCTACTACACCGACTGGCACGGCCTAGTGGAGGACGAACGGCTGAGCGTTCCAGGCGCGTTTTCTCCTGGGCGAGATCGCGAACGTCTCGGCGCTGTTCAGCGACCCGATCAGCAAGGGGACGGGCAAAGGGGATCCCGAAACGCCTGCTCCGGGCGACGTGGTCAACGCGCTGGTC
>PLIG01000142.1 GCA_003139255.1 Acidimicrobiaceae bacterium
TTCGTGAAGCCGCGCCGGACGGGGCGTCGCCTCAGGGGGGACCGTAGTGTGCTTGTACTCGTTCAACTTGGGGTGACCGATGATGAGTTCGAGCACCCGGTCGATCGTGACGCGCGTCGCTGCGCTCAACCTCCTCCGGCTCGTGCGACTCGGGCTCGCGTTCAACGACGGGTTCGTGTTGACGACGACATAGTGGGCCCTCGGGGCGACAAAGAGAGACGTCTATTTGGCCAAAGGCCAATCTGCGTGGTCGCTTCGCACCCTCGAACACGGCCCTTCGATCCGATCATCTCCCCGAGGACCCAGATAAACGCGCCGACCGTTCCGTTCCGAACGGAAGGGCCTTGTACAGCAACCTCCTAGTCCTGGCGCCAGCTCCTGCGCACTCACGACCGCCACGTGATCGCCTGGGACTCCTTCATCGTCGACACCGTGTTGCTGCGCCGGCTGTACGTCCAGAAGACGCTGGCGATCTGGCCTCGCGATTCCGGAATCCGAACCCGCTACCCCTTGATGGCAGCGATGCCTCCAAACCTGGTAAGTCGACGTCGAGCGAGGGTGCGGCCGCAGGGCTTCCAAACCGATCTCCCTGGCAGCGATTTCACATTGTCAGATGGTGGTGTTGGTCCCATCGCAGTAGCGGCGGTAGAGGCGCGCCAGTTGCGCTTTGCGATCGGTGAGGAACTCTTCGGGCCCGATGTCGAGCCAGCTAGGGTCGCCCGGGCTCTTGCGATTCCGGCCGGACCGGGCCGACACCTGTGCGACGGCTGGCTTCGGAGCGCCATCGGCCCGCCATAGGCCGAAGGTGCGCTCGTGGATAGACGAGTCCAGCGGGGCGCTATTGAAGAGCGTGGTGGCGTAATCGCTGAAGCACCACAGCAAGGCTCCCATGCTGCCTTCCGCCCAGAGGGTGTCGAGCACCGCTCCCGTGTAAGTCGCGGCGAGGTCTTCGTCGACCGCGATCGAGCTGGCCTGTCCGGCGGCGGGAATCGTGGGGAGACCGAACTCCTCGAACAGCACAGAGGCGCCGCCCGCCAGCCAGCGAGTGATGAGCCCAAGGAACGGCACCAGCCGGTCATCGGTGGGGCCAGCCGCCCAATCCGCGTAGATGGGATAGCCGTGCATCGACACGAAGTCGCACCAGCGGGCGACCTCTGCAGGACCAATGCCGCGGTCCTCCTCGAGGTCCTCCATGTGGATCCCGACCGTCACCAGCCGACCGGGGTCGGCCCGTCGCACCGCCGCGGTCATTCGCTGCAACCAACCCTCTGCGGTGGACGTGTCCGGCGGCACCGTGCAGTTGGAATTCTCGTTGCCGAGATCCCATGCCCACACCGCCGGGTGGCCAGAGAGTGCACCGACGACGGCCGTGGCCAGCCGTTCCTGAGCCGCCACGAGTTCGCCGTCCGAGTACCAGTTCCGCAAGCCACTTCCCGGCGGTCGGAGCCGACCACCGGATACGACTCGAAAGCGCCGATCACCGCCAGCTCCACCCATCGCCCAGGGCGGTATCCAGTTCACGCCGCTCATGTGCCCGGTGAAGAGGGTGACGATGAGGGCGACACCCGCCTCACTTGCCGCGTCGGCGGCGTCAACCAGTCGACCGATGATGCGGTTGTCGACGCGGTCTGCCGCAGGCTGGGCATCCTCCCAGCGAAGAAACACTCTGATGGTGTCGAACCCGGCCTCATCGATACGCCGGAAGTCGTCCCGGGTGGTCGTGGGGTCGTAGTCGGCGAGCCATGCCATGGCCGACGAGGCGGGCCAGTAGTTGACGCCGAGGCGGAACCGACCCGGGTCAGCTCTCACCGTTGACCACTCGCCCGTACACCTCGAGATAGGCATCGACCATCCGGTCGCACCCAAAGCGGGCCACCGCGTGCTGGCGGATGACGGAACGGTCGAGCGTGGCGACTTGGCTCACGCCGAGGACGGCCTCGTCAACATCGTCGACCAGGAAGCCGGTGCGCGTGTCGTCGATCAACTCCGGCATCGATCCCCGACGGGAGGCCACTACTGGCGTCCCGCAGGCCATGGCTTCGACGACGCTGAAGCCGAAGGGCTCTTCGAAGTTGATGAGATGGAGAAGCGCGTGGGCCCCGCCGAGGAGGGCGTTGCGTTCCTCCGGGCCCACGGAGCCGATGTAGCGGACACGCTCACCATCGAGACGAGGCGAGATAGAAGCATCGAAGTAGGCCTGGTCCTGGATGATGCCGGCCATGACGAGCGGTAGCCCGGAGCGGGCGGCGACGTCGATGGCCGCGGCCGCCCCCTTGTCCGGATGGATACGGCCGAAGAACAGCAGATAGTCCCCGGCGGAAGCCTGCAGGGTGAAGGCGTCGGTGTCGATCCCGTGGTAGATGGTGGCGAGATAGTCGAGGTCGGGATGGCGATCGGCGTCGCTAATGGCGACGTAGCCGCATCGGGCGTTGTACTTCTTGAAGACCGGGAGGATGCGCGGCGACGAAAACCCGTGGATGGTGGTGAGCACCGGGGTGGGAGCGCCCTGGCCCAGGCCGCACAGGCTGGT
>PLIG01000144.1 GCA_003139255.1 Acidimicrobiaceae bacterium
GACGTGTTCTCGGGGTTGGGAACAGCGGTGTTCGGCCACTCATGGGTGGGATCGGTCGGCGCTCACTTGCTGATCTTGATGGTGCTCACCTCGGCTGCCGCCTCCACCCAGACGACCATCCTCCCGACGGCACGCACCACGCTCTCGATGGCCGTCTACAAAGGACTGCCCGACGCGTTCGGCCGGATGCACAAGCGCTACCTCACGCCGACGGTTTCGACGGTGACAATGGGTGGCGTCTCTGCCGTCTTGTACGTGGCGTTCAATCACCTTGCCGGGGGCAACCTCATTCCCGACGCCGTGACTGCCATCGGGGTGTGGATCGCCTTCTACTACGGCCTGACGGGCTTCACTTGTGGCTGGTACTACCGGAAGGTGCTCACGCGCAGCGCGCGAGACCTATGGATGAAGGGCATCCTGCCGGTGCTCGGGGGGGCGATGCTCTATTTCGCCATGGGCTGGAGCCTCTGGGCGGACTGGAACTACAACAACGTCTTCGGAGAGAGCTACACGTCGTGGAAGCTGCCGTTCCCGCCGCACTCCGAAGTCGGTGGGGTCTTCCTGATCGCGGCGGTCTCAGCGGTCGTCGGTGTCGTGGCCATGGTGCTGTGGCGCTTTGCCAGTCCGGCGTTCTTCAAGGGCGAGACTCTGAACCGCTCCACCCCGACGCTCGTCCCTGAGGATGCCGGCAGCTGAATCCACGGGCAGGGCAGGGGTAGACCTGCTAGGTATCGGGCGTGGCCGGAGTTTGGGACCCAACGCAATACGAGCGTTTCAAGGCTGAGCGCGCCGCGCCGTTCTTCGACCTCCTAGCGCTCGTCCTCCCGACCGAGTCCCTGAGGGTCCTCGACCTTGGCTGTGGTACTGGTGAGCTCTCTTGTGAAGCACATCGCAGGCTGCGAGCGCTGAACACCCTGGGCATCGATTCCTCACAGGCCATGTTGGAGAGGGCAAGGAGGCACGAAGCCCCCGGCGTGGCATTCGAGCTCGCGGACATGGTCGGTTTCTCGGCTCCTCGGTCCTTCGACATCGTGCTGTCCAACGCAGCCTTGCAGTGGGTACCTGATCACGCGTCGGTCCTCGCACGATGGACCTCGTTTCTGACGGAGAAGGGTCAACTCGCCGTGCAGGTACCGGCGAACCTTGATCACCCATCGCACTCCATCGCGGCAGAGGTGGCGACCGAAGAGCCGTTTCTGAGCGCCTTCGGTGGTGATCCCCCGGCCGACCCGGTGCGCAACGTTCTGGCTCCCGAGGAGTACGCCCGGTTGCTCTTCGAGCTCGGCTACAAGAACCAGCATGTGCGCCTGCAGGTCTACGGCCACGTCCTGCCTTCGACCGAGGAAGTCGTCGAGTGGGTGCGGGGCACGAGCCTCACCCGCTTCGCCGCCCGACTTCGGCCGGAGCTGTTCGAAGAGTACGTCCTTCGGTACAAGGCCCGGGTCCTCGAACGCCTCGGTCGGCATTCACCGTTCTTCTATCCGTTCAAGAGGATTCTTCTCTGGGGCCACCTATAGAGAGGTCGTCACGACATGACGAGAGCGGAATCACGTCTGGCCTCTCGGGGTTTCTGTGTTGCACTTCGGAGAACTTGTGTTGCACCTGCAGAGAGGAGCAGCGATGACCGATCTCGCTGATGTCATCGTCGTGGGAATGGGGCCAGGTGGTGAGAACGTGGCCGGTCGTCTGGCCGAAGAGGGATTGGACGTAGTCGGGATCGAGTCCACCTTGCTGGGCGGTGAGTGCCCGTACTGGGGCTGTATCCCCTCGAAGATGATGATCCGGGCATCGAACCTCCTGGCCGAAGCACGACGGGTCCCGGGCATGTCCGGATCGACCACGGTTGTACCGGATTGGGGCCCCGTCGCCCGGCGGATCCGAGACGAAGCAACCGATGACTGGAACGATCAGGTCGCGGTGGACCGTCTCGAGAAGAAAGGAGGACGATTCGTTCGGGGAGCTGGCCGTCTCGTCGGTCCTGGCGAGGTGGCGGTCGAAGAGCGTCGCTTCGCGGCTCGGAGGGCAGTGGTGCTGGCGACCGGGTCCCGGAGCTGGACACCTCCCATCGCGGGCTTGGCCGACGTCCCGTATTGGACCAACCGAGAGGCAATCGAGGCGACCGAGCTCCCTCGTTCGCTCATCGTCATCGGTGGTGGCGCGATCGCAGTAGAGCTGGGCCAGGTCTTCGCACGTTTCGGGGTCGAGGTGACGATCATCGAGGCTGNNCGACCGTCTTTTGCCGGTCGAGGAGCCCGAGGCGAGCAGACTGGTCGAAGACGTCTTTCGCTCGGAGGGCATTTCCGTCGTCACCGGAGCGAACGTGGAGCGCGCCTCCCACGACGGCGGATCGTTCGAGCTCGACATAGGTGACCGTGGCACGAGGCGGTCCGAGCGCCTGTTGGTGGCCGCAGGCAGACGGGCAGATCTGTCCACCCTGGGTGTGGATTCGGTCGGCTTCGACCCCGCCGCGCCGTTCCTTCCGACCGACGACCATCTGCGGGTCACGCCAGGGATCTGGGCGGTCGGGGACGTGGCCGGAGTCGGGGCGTTCACCCATGTCGCGATGTATCAGGCGGCGATTGCCGCAGCCGACATCCTCGGAGAGGAGGCTCCCGCCGCCGACTACCGAGCGGTTCCCCGGATCACCTTCACCGATCCCGAGATCGGCTCGGTAGGACTGAGCGAAGAGGCAGCTCGTTCGCGCGGGATCTCCGTCCGGGTCGGCACAACCCAGATCCCGAGCTCGGCCCGGGGCTGGATCCACAAGGCCGGCAATGCCGGGTTGATCAAGCTCGTCGTGGACGGCGACCGTGGCGTCCTGGTCGGTGCTCTGTCTGCCGGGCCGGTCGGCGGAGAGGTCCTAGGTCTGCTCACTCTCGCCGTCCACGCGAAGGTGCCGACGGCGGTGTTGAGGACGATGATCCATGCCTACCCGACCTTCCATCGAGCCGTCGAGGCTGCGCTCGCCGACCTCGACGGCTGAGTCGGCAAGGAACACACCGCCGGAGTTCAGCTGCGGAGACGTCGGTCAGCGAACCTGCGGAGCTCGGTGAGCGCAGTCAACGGGATGCGAGGGCCAGAAAACTGTCCGTACCTTGCCGTGCCTCGACCGGGGTCGTCTCGTTGTTACGCCAGACGTGCCAGAGGTAACCGAGGAGTGGCGAGAGGCACACCAAGACGATGATCGCCTGGCCCCACCAGTTGAGCGACACGTTCTCGTAGGTGACGAACATTCCGTGGTGGCTCGCCGGTCCGGCTATGTGGAGCACGGTGGTCGAACGATTCGTCCGAACGCTATGTCGGACAGCATGTGAAGGCCCTCTACCGCAGTTTCCGAAACGGCCGATAGCTGCATCTTGATCGTGACGGTGACCGCAGACGAAGAGGTGGCGACGACAGAACTGGAGCGCGCTCCGAGACCGCTCAATAAGTAGGTGGCGCTCAGCGCCGGGCAAGCGCCGGAACCTGTGGGGTAGACACAGGTGTTAGCCGATCCCTGGGTGTACTGGATGGTGATCTCGGTCGTGCCGCAAACCGCGGTGGCGGAGTCGAACAGCGGCCAGTAGGAAGCCGACGTCGAGCTCACCAGTGGGCCCATGTCACCCGCATAGGCCGACGGCGTGGGTGCGTTGTACAGCAAGGAGATCTGTGCGGAGGACAATATCGAGGGGACGATCGCTGCTTGGGAGAGGTACCCGTTCAGGTACGAGGACGTCGAGGCATCGCTGAGGCCCGTCTCGTATCCCCACCCGAGGTGCCAGTAGCCGGTATACGTTTGCGCCGGAGTGACGGAGGCATAGGAGACTTCTGTGCCGTCGACCCATAGCCACAGTCCCGACGAGCCGATTTCGGCCACGACCATGTGCCGGTTGCCGTCGTTGTAGCCGGGGCTGGACCAGACCTCTTCGGAGCCGCCCCCGGCGAGGAGCGGGGGAGGGCGTCCGGGGGGCCTCTTCGTTCTGGGAACATCTCGTCGGCGCGGATTGCGGAGCGCGCCTGGCGTTCGTGGTGCTAACCGACCGGTGAGGCGCTCGGCATCCGAAGAGCGATGGACGCGTCGGGCTCGTTCACCCGGAAGCTGAAGCTCTCCTCGAAGTAGAGGCGCACGGTGTGAGCGTCGTGGTCGACGTACCCGATGGAGATGTCCTGTCCGCAGTCGAAGACGAAGTCACCCTCACCGCGCAGGCTCAGGACGACAGCCCCCTCGATACCGGGAGCCCACACCACGGTGCTGCCGAGGATCTGGCGCAAGTGGTCTAATAGCGGGTAACCGCCCTGCTCGGTCGTCTCGATGATGCGCGTGTAGTCCTCAGGCCCGACGGCGAGGCCGTAGGGGCCACCGACGCCTGACTGGCGCAGGACGTCGACGGCTTTGGCCATCGCGTTCGGGTAGCGCTGGATGTCGGGGTCGAGGGTGATCGGCTGGTGGGAGGAGCGCTTGGTGATCCCCTCTATACCCGCAGCGTCGTATCCGTGGAAGACGGCGATGTTCTCTCCCAGCGCGATCCGTTCGGCTGCCCCGTCCAAGTCGTCGAGCTCGAGATCGGTGGCCCCTCGCTCCGCGTCCTCCAGCTCCGCCCTGGACACCATGAACTGCGCCCGCAGCTCCACGAGGCTCAGCACTCGGCGGCGCGCGGCACTCACGCCTTCTGAGGGACTCGGTGTCGGTTCCACTCGTCCGAGCTCGGTGGCCGAGTGGGGCCACCCGCTCGGGCCGCGGAACTCGACCAACTTGCGGGCTGCGAGGTACGTGGTGAGCCGCTGGTTCGCTTCTTCCTCGATGGCCTTCCAGCCCGCCTCGGAGATCGGCGCGAGCTCGCGCAGGAGGTGGTCCATCACTCGCGTCCTTTCAGGCTTCCGATGCCGAGGGATCCGCTTCCGGCCGTCCCCGCTCGGTGGGTGTTGTCCCCGTCTCCGACGGCGCCTGCAGTGGCGACGACATCATCCCCGGAGCCGTCGGCCTCTTCCTCTATATCGGTGATCTCAGCCGAGGTGAACAGGTAGGTCCGCAGGTGCCGGTCGAGGATAGGGTCACCTCGTCTCAGCCACTCGAGGATCATGGCGGCGTGCTCCTTCTCCTCGTCGCGGTTGTGTGCGAGCACGGCCGCCAGGCTGAGGTCATGGGTGGCGGCGACACGCTGGTCGTACCAGTCGATCGCCTGCAGCTCCTCTTGCAACGAGATCAGCGCACGGTGACGGTCGACCGTCACCTCGTCGAGCAGCTCGCGTGCTTCATGAAGGCCTTCGCTCGTCAATGTCACGCTCCTCCTCGCACGGAGTACCCCGACGGGTGACGAATACCCCGCCGGCGTCAGCTACCTGTATACCCCGGCTGCCGGGGGTATGCCCGGTTGGCGCCGGACGGATCCGACGGCCCGTCCTGCATGTCGGCGACCGGCCGGAAAGCCGAAGAAGCCGAAGAAGCCGAAGTCCCGATCATGGATACCCAGGTCGGACATAATTTGTTGGGGCCGATGGGTTGGGTGCCGGGAAGATCGGGCAGAATCGATCCGTGGTTCGCAGTGCGGACAGTGTCGGCGGACGGTGGATCATCGCCGCCAACCGGGGTCCGGTCGAGTTCACCATCGGGCCTGACGGCGAGCGCATCCAGCAACGCGGCTCAGGTGGTCTTGTCACAGCGCTGAGCGCGCTTTCTCCCCATCTCTCTGACAGCATGTGGATCTGTGCTCCGCGCACCGAGGAAGACAGGGCGGTGGCCCTCGAGGCCCCCGAGGGCTTTCTCACCGAGGGCGGCGGTTCGTACGACACCGCCAAGCAGCGAGTGAAGGTGCTGGCGCTCGACCGCGACAGCTTCAACCAGTACTACTCGGTGATCTCGAACCCGATCATCTGGTTCGTCCAGCACAACCTGTGGGACCTCTCCAATGCACCGAACATCACGGTCGCAGAGCGAGCTGCGTTCGAGCATGGGTACAGAGCCGTGAACGCGGCGTTCGCCGACGCCATCGTCGAGGCGATGGACGACCATGCAGGCCCGAGCACGGTGATGATCCACGACTACCATCTGTACCTGGTTGGCGGCATGGTGCGCCGGGCTCGTCCTGACGCGACCCTCTCGCACTTCATCCACATACCGTGGCCTCAGCCCGATGCATGGCGAGTGCTACCTGGGTGGATGCGCCAGGAGCTCATGCTGGGCCTGGTGGGCAACGACCTTGTCGCCTTCCAGACCGAGCGCCACGCCCGGAACTTCCTTCTCACTTGCGAAGAGCTTCTCCAATTACCGGTGGATTACACGAACAACTCCGTGTGGGTCAACGGGAGGACGGTGGTGGTCAGGTGGTACCCGATCTCCATCGACGCCGTGCAGCTCGAATCCTTTGCGAGGTCCGAGGCGGTCTCGCAGTACGAGCAGGCCCTCGAGAACGTCAAGCGTGAGCATCTGATCGTGCGCGTCGACCGCACCGACCTCTCGAAGAACATACTGCGCGGGTTTCTCGCTTACGGCAGGATGCTGGAGAAGCACCCGGACCTTGCAGGGAGGGTGACGTTCCTGGCGATCCTCCAGCCGAGCCGTCAGGACGTTGCCGAGTACACCGAGTACACCGAGAGGATCTTCCGGCTGGTCGCCGACATCAACTTGAAGTACGGCAACGTCGAGTGGCAGCCGATCGACTTGCGCATGGAGGAGAATCTCGCCCAGGCCGTCGCTGCCTTTCGCCTCTTCGACGTGTTGATGGTGAACCCCGTGAACGACGGGCTCAACCTGGTCGCAAAGGAAGGAATGCTCCTTAACGAGCGTGGCGGTGTGCTCGTGCTCTCCGAGCACGCCGGCGTTCACGACGAGATTGGGGCCTACGCGCTGAGCGTCCACCCGCTCGACATCGAGCAGCAGGCCGATGCGCTCCACGAGGCGCTCTTCATGCCCGTCGGCGAACGCCGCCGCCGCCATGACGCGTGCGTCCGGGTCATCCGTCATAACGGTCTGGGGGAGTGGTTCACTACCCAGGTTCGCGACATCCGGGCCCTCGAGGCCTAGGAGGGCAGGGACATCGTCGGCTGACCGGCCGTCCGGCGCCCCGATTAGACCGTCCGGCGCCCCCATCAGGGAGCGACGACGCCGGCAAGCCCTTTGCCGCACCGGATACACCGGTGCGAGGGCGGCCAGCTTCTATGGCCCGCGCAAGCTGCCCGGCTCCCAAATGATCCGTGAAGGCTATTGTCTGGGTTGGAGTGCCGGGAAGCCTGGTCGGCGTGTCGTGCGTTCGCGAAGGAGCCGACTTGGGCACAGCGCTCTGTCTTCATCAACTGTGTCAATGCAGCTTGTTCGGGATCGTCGTTCCGAGGCGCACCCGCGTCGTCGGGGGGTTTTGACGCGTGGTCGGTGTCGATCTTGTCGAGCTCGTCCTCGGCGCGATCCTGAGCTTGGGCACGAGCTTGCTCCTCGTATCTCGCCTGGAGCGTCTCGGCGAGCGGTTAGGGCTCTCGGAGGCCCTCCTCGGTGTCGTAGCGGCGCTGGCTGCTGACGCGCCTGAGATCTCCTCCGCCGTCACCGCCCTTGTACACCGGCAGCGGGCGGTGGGCGCAGGGGTGGTGCTGGGTTCCAACGTGTTCAACCTCGCCGCCCTGCTCGGTCTCGGCGCGGTCGTGGCCGGGTGGGTTGTTCTGCACCGGAGGGTTGTCATCCTCGCCGGGTCGGTGAGCATGTGGATCGCCGTGGTAGCCCTCCTGACGTTCCTCGGTACGGTCTCTCCCGCCCTCGGGCTCGCGCTCGTCGGGGTGGTCATGGTGCCGTACATCGTCCTGCTCGGCACTCGGGGACGGCGAGCAAGCTGGTTCGGTTTGCCGAGGCGCTGGACGCTGTGGCTGCGCGCGGCCGTCTCCGAAGAAGAGCAGGAGCTCTACCCGGCCATTCACCCTCGCAGAGGAGGACCGCTCGACGTGGCTCTGGTTGCGGGGGCGCTCGTCGTCGTCGTCGGGGCGAGCGTGGTGATGGAGAGGGCGGGCTCTGCGGTGGGACGTCACTACTCAGTGCCGGAAATCGTGGTGGGCGGGCTTCTCCTGGCAGTTATCACGAGCCTCCCCAACGCGGTCGCCGCCGTCTACCTGGCGGCCAAGGGCCGGGGAGCGGCAGCTCTCAGCACCGCCCTGAACAGCAACGTGCTCAACGTGGTGGCAGGCCTTCTAGTGCCCGCAGTTTGGCTCGGACTAGGACGGCCCCAGGCTCAGGGAATGCTGATCGCGGGATGCTACGTCGGGCTCACGGCGTGCACGCTCGCACTGGCCTACGCTGGACGGGGGCTGAGCAGACTTTCCGGCTCGGTCGTGATCGGGGGCTATCTGGCGTTCGTCGCCGTGTTTCTTGTCATCTGAAGTTCGCGCCGGGTCCCGAGAGGATCCGCGGACCCTATGGCAGGAGGAGAGTCGCCAGGCGTCTCGCTGTGATGCTGAGACCGACCAGTCCCGTCACCGCGAGATAGGCGGCGTGTCCTACGAGCGACCAGGACAGCACACCTGTATCCAACCCGCGCAACAACGCAACCCCCTGGTACAGGGGAGTGCACCGGACAATGGTCTGGAGCCATCCTGGGTACACCGACAACGGGTAGAAGGTCGCGGAGAAGAGAAACAGCGGGATGATGGCCAAGGACACCTTGTCGAAGTCCTGCCAGCTGCGCATGTACGACGTGGCCGCCATCCCGCATGCGGCGAAGGCGAAGCTCACGAGCATGGCAGCGGGGTAGCAGAGGACAGCCCAGGAAGAGACCACGTACCCGAAGGCTGCCATCACGACGAGGAAGGCAGCCGAGTACGCCGAGCCGCGCATGAGCGACCACGTCAGCTCACCCAGGGTCACGTCGCTCGGCCCCAGCGGGGTCGAGAGCACCGCGTCATAGGTCTTGGCGATCTTCAGCTTGAAGAACACGTTGAACGTGGAATCGAAGATCGCCCCGTTCATTGCGGAGGACGCGAGCAACGCGGGCGCGACGTACACGGTGTAGGCGACCATGTGCCCCCCGACGCTTCGCGGTCCGACGAGCCGGTTCAGGCCGACCCCGATCGAGAGCAAGTAGAAGAACGGCTCGAAGAATCCGGACACGAAGAAGATCCATCCGCGTCGATAGACCGTGATGTTGCGCTCTACCAGCTGGCGCGCGCGGCGAGTGCCGAGCAAGCCGATTGGCGTGATCCTCAGGGTCCCTAGGCCCGACGACGTCATGTGATCAACCGCCGCCGGTAGCTCGCAGCCGCGAGGCCCATCCCGAGGCCCGCAAGCGCCACCAAGTAAGTGATGGGATGACAGAG
>PLIG01000070.1 GCA_003139255.1 Acidimicrobiaceae bacterium
GTGCCACCGCCGATGTCGACGACCATGTTCCCCGTCGGCTCGTGAACGGGAAGACCGGCACCTATGGCGGCGGCCATCGGCTCTTCGATTATGTACGCCTTACGCGCGCCTGCGTACTCGGCGGCCTCCATCACGGCGCGTTGCTCCACTCCGGTGATACCCGACGGCACACAGATAACCATCCGCGGCTTCGCGAAGCGCCGTTGGTGCACACGCTGGATGAAGTAGCGCAGCATCTTCTCGCAAATCTCGAAGTCGGCTATGACCCCGTCCTTCAGAGGACGAATTGCCTGGATGTGGCTCGGCGTACGGCCGATCATCCGTTTCGCCTCGGCGCCCACCGCGAGGGGACGGCCGTCCTTCACGTTCACCGCCACCACCGAGGGCTCGTTCAGGATGATCCCGCGACCGCGCACGTACACAAGGGTGTTCGCCGTCCCCAGGTCGACGGCCATGTCACGGCCGAGCAGGAAGAACCGGTTGTCCGCCATAGGTGTAGATCCACCTCTTCTCAGGTTGAGGCGCCGTGGCCAGCCCGATTGCGACGGGCCCCACCAGGCTCCCGCGGGTTTCGGGTCTGCTCAAGGCTAGGAAACTTCCTGAGGCCGCACAAGGCGGCCTGCAAGGAAATGCGACGCCGCAGGCACCTTCACCGATGTCGGCGCGACCGGATAGGTCGTCGGAGTCGGTCGTCGCAGACTCAGGCGAGAGCCGGGAAGAAGTTCTCGATCTCCCGCTTCGCCGAGGCGGCGGAGTCGGATCCATGGACCAGGTTCTCGGTGAGGAGCGTGCCCAGGTCACCACGCATGGTCCCAGGCGGTGCCTCTGCGGGATCCGTGGGTCCCATGAGCGTCCGCACGATCCGCCACGTGTCTTCGGGGCCCTCCACCACGAGCAACATCGCCGGAGAGCGGGTGATGAAGTCCAACAAGTCGTGGTAGAAGGGCTTTCCCTCGTGCTCGGCGTAATGCCGAGCCGCCGTGCGCTCGTCGATCCGACGCAGCTCGGCGGCGACGAGCTTGAGGCCTTTGCGTTCGAGGCGGTCGATGATCTCTCCGACGAGCCCACGCTCGACGGCATCGGGCTTGCAGATCACCAACGTGCGATTCATGGGCTTGGCAGGCTAGCGGTCGCTTCCCGCGTCCACCAAGACGGCGCGGGCGTCAGCCACCACGTACAGCGAACCTGTCACCACCAACCTGCCCCCCGCCGGCACCCGCGCCCGGGCGACGTACAGCGCCTCGGCCACGGTATCGCCGCAGAGAGCGACAAGACCGGCGGCGCGCGCTGCCTCGGCGATCCGATCTGCAGGCAACGCCCGCGGTGACGGAGCCGTGCATGCGACCACTGTGCGTATACCTGCCGTCGCGAGCACCTGGAGCATGGCGCTCGGGTCGCGCCCTTCAAGCATCCCGACCACCGCGATCGTCTCCTTCTCGACGGGAAGCTCAGCCACGAGCGCCCGAACCAGCGCCTCGGCCCCTGCCACGTTGTGCGCTCCGTCGAGAACGATCAGCGGATCATGTCCCACCACCTCGAGACGTCCGGGGACCTCGACCGAGGCGAACGCCTGCTCGACCACACCCTGTGAGAGCGCAAACCCGAAGAACGCCTCGGCCGAGGCGAGAGCCACCGCGGCGTTATCACCTTGGTGCGCCCCGTGCAACGGAAGATAGACCCCTTCGTAGGAACCGCCCGGGGTAGTCAGGTCGAGCATCCGTCCCCCGACCGCCAGATGGTTTGCAGGGCAGTCGAACTCCTCGCCCCGGACCCAGGACTCGAGCACGCCTGCAGTCGCGGCGGCAGACAAGAAGACCTCGCGCAGTTCGGGAGTGGTCTCCCCCATGACGAGACGGCACCCAGGCTTGATGATCCCCGCCTTCTCCACGGCGATGTCGGCAAGGGTGGGACCGAGGATCTCCACGTGGTCGTAGCTCACGTTCGTGACCGCCACCACCGCCGGCTCGACGACGTTCGTGGCGTCCCACCGCCCCCCCAGCCCTACCTCCACCACCGCCACGTCCACCGCCACGTCGGCGAACCACCAGAACGCCGCCGCGGTCAGAAGCTCGAAACGTGTCGCGCGCCCCGGGACCATGGGCTCGACCATCTCCAGGACACCAAGCACCTCGACGAGCTCCTCGTCAGCGATCGGCTCTTCGTCACGCGCCAAGCGCTCGTTGACACGAGCGAGATTGGGGCTCGTGTAGGTGCCGACGCTGAGCCCGTTCGCCATGAACAGCGCGCTGAGCATCCTCGCTACAGAACCCTTCCCGTTGGTCCCGGTCAGGTGGACGACGGGAAAGGCACGCTCGGGATCGCCAAGGACCTGGCAGATGGCGCGGATGCGGTCGAGAGTGGGGGCGGTGGCGCGCGTGGGCATCGACCGCTCGAAATCGTTGTGCCCGTCGAGCCAGCCCACCAGCTCGTCACGCCGGCTTCGGACACGAGCCCCTTGCGGAGCGCGACCTTCAGCCGGGTCCCTGTTCACAGGCAGGTGCGCCGTCAGGAGGCAGCGCGACGTGTGCGGACCGTCTTAGCCGGCTCTCCCTGCGGCACGAGGGTGGGGTGGACCCGGTCCAGCACCACGGAGCGGTCGATGACGCACCGCCCCACATCGGTTCGGCTCGGGAGGTCGTACATGACGTCGAGCAACACCTCTTCGAGAATCGCCCGCAACCCACGAGCTCCCGTGCCGCGCAACAATGCCTGCTCGGCTACGGCTTCCAGTGCATCCTCAGAAAGCTCCAGCTCGACCCCGTCGAGGTCGAAGACACGGCGGTACTGCTTCACCAGAGCATTCTTCGGCTCGACAAGGATGCGCATCAGCGCCTCCTTGTCGAGGCTTGATATCGCCCCCACCACCGGGAGACGACCGATGAACTCCGGAATGAGCCCGAACTTCATCAGGTCCTCGGGCAGCACGTAGCGCAAGACCTCGGAGTCGCGAACCTCGGCGCTGCGACGCACCTCCGCCCTGAACCCGATGCCCTTGCGCCCAATGCGGCTCTCGATGATCTTGTCGACACCGGCAAAGGCCCCTCCGCAGATGAAGAGGACGTTCGTGGTGTCGATCTGGATGAACTCCTGGTGAGGGTGCTTACGACCCCCTTGGGGGGGAACTGACGCCGTAGTGCCCTCGAGAATCTTGAGCAGCGCCTGCTGCACGCCCTCGCCGGAGACGTCGCGGGTGATCGAAGGGTTCTCGCTCTTGCGGGCAATCTTGTCGATCTCGTCTATGTAGATGATCCCGGTCTCAGCCCGTTTCACGTCGTAATCCGCGGCCTGGATGAGCTTCAACAAGATGTTCTCCACGTCCTCGCCCACGTATCCCGCTTCGGTGAGAGCCGTCGCGTCCGCGATGGCGAATGGCACGTTCAACATCCGCGCGAGCGTCTGCGCGAGCAGCGTCTTACCGCAGCCGGTCGGCCCGAGGAGAAGAATGTTCGACTTAGCCAGCTCGACGTCGGTCGACTGGGCAGGACCGGTTTGGACCCGCTTGTAGTGGTTGTAGACCGCGACCGCAAGGATCTTCTTGGCGTACTCCTGGCCGATCACATAGTCGTTCAGGAACTCGAAGATCTCGTGGGGCTTCGGAAGGTCGTCGAAGGAGAGCTCGGTGGTCTCGGCAAGCTCCTCGGCAATGATGTCGTTGCAAAGGTCGATGCACTCGTCACAGATGTAGACACCTGGGCCGGCGATGAGCTTCTTGACCTGCTTCTGCGACTTGCNNTGCCGCAGAAGCTGCACTTGACGAGGTCCCCTCCGTCGCCGAACTTCGCCACCGCAGTCCCCTTTGCTCCGACCCGAGCCTAGGCCGCACCAACCGCTTCGGCGGACACAACCGCGTCGCGGGTGGTGATCACCTCGTCGATCAGGCCGTACAACACCGCTTCGTCGGCGGTGATGATGAAATCCCGGTCGGTGTCATGGGCGATCTTCTCGAAGGGCTGGCCAGTGTCCGAAGCGAGCATCGAGTTCAAGAGATCTCGCATGCGAATGATCTCCTTCGCCTGAAGCTCGATGTCGCTCGCCTGCCCGGCAGCCCCGCCCCATGGCTGATGCAGGACGATGCGCGCGTGGGGCAGGGCGAAGCGTTTGCCCGGTGCCCCGGCAGCGAGGAGTACTGCCCCTGCCGACGCTGCCTGCCCGAAGCAGAAGGTCGACACGTCTGGCTTCACGAACTTCATCGTGTCATATATCGCGAACAGCGCCGTGATGTCACCACCCGGCGAGTTCACGTACAGGTGGATGTCCTTGTCTGTGTCCTCGTACTCCAAGAAAAGCATTTGGGAGCAGACGAGGTTCGCCATTGCGTCGTCTATCGGCGTTCCGAGGATGATGATGCGCTCCTTGAGCAGCCGGGAATAGAGGTCGTACCCGCGCTCGCCACGACTCGTCTGCTCGATGACGGTGGGGACGAGGTATCCGTCGGCGCTCGATCGCGAGACGTCACCGCCGCCGGCGCCATGGCGTAGCCCGTTGTGACAACCGTCGTCGTAGCCATCGATGCGGCCGTGGCTCATGGCTCGGCCTCGACGCGTGGTTCCTCTTCGACTCGCACGTCCTTGCTCCTTCGTTCCCCGGCCTCGATGCCTGCGGGAGACTTCCCCGCCGATTCGCCGACCGCCGCGCCGCCCACCTGCTCCTGCCCCCCGAAGTCCATCCGCAGGTCGTCTCGGGAGACCGGGCTGCCCTCCTCATCCACCAGCTCCACGTGCTCGAGAAGCCAGGAAAGCGCCTTGGCCTTCCTCCTGCCCGAGCGTACCGCGGAGAGCCTCCCCGAGCGGTCGAGCCTGCGACGGACCTCGGCCGCAGTGGACCGCGCCTCCTTGGCGAGCTCCTCGAGCGCGCGCTCGAGCTCGTCGTCGGTCACCTCGATCCCCTCGACATCCGCGAGAGCCCGTAAGGCAAGATCCGCGCGCACGTCGCGAACCGCCTCTGCACGGATCTCGGCCATGAGTTCTTCGCGGTCGCGCCCTGAAGCCTGCAAAAACTGCTCCAGGGTCATGCGCCGCTCCTCGAGACGGTGGCCGAGATCGCGCAGCCGTTCTTGTGTCTCCTCCTCTACGAGAGCATCGGGCGGCTCTTGCTCGACGAGCGCGACAAGCGCCTCGAGAGCTCGGTCACGCAAAGCAAGCTGGGCCTGTACGACCTTGACCTGATTGAGCCGCTTCCGCAGGTCGCTCCGCAGCTCTTCGAGGGTGGCGAACTCCGATGCCTCAGTAGCCCACTCGTCGGTCGCCTCGGGAAGATCCTTTTCCTTGACCTCTTTGACCAGCACCCTGAAAGTGGCAGGGCTCTCGGTCAGGCGTTCGGTCGGGCTCTCGGCGGCGCCTCTTTCAGATCCCTCGCGCGCGGCAGACCCAAGCGGTGCATCTGCGAGCGGTGCAGTGAACTGGAGAATGTCTCCGGGCCTCGCGCCTCTCAACTGCTCGTCGAGCCCGGGCACGTCCGATCCCGCTCCCACCTCGTACAGGTAGTCCTCGACGTCGAGGTCCTCGCCGTGGGGACGGGTTTCGTGGAGATCGATGGTCACATAGTCATGGTCACGCGCTCCACGCATCACAGTGGAGAGCTCACCGGACTGCTCACGCAATCGGTCCACCTGCGCGTCGACGTCCGCCTCGGTCACCTCCAGTGCGGGGATGGTCACAGCGAGGCCCTGGTAGCCCGGCAGCGACACCGTCGGGCGGACCTCTACGACGGCGTCGAAGGTCACCGGTCCCGCGTCCTCGCCGGAGGTGACGTCGATTTCAGGAGCGGTAATCGGATCGAGCTCCGTGTCCAAAACTGCACGCGCATAGAGGTCCGGCAAGGCATCGCTGATTGCCTTCTGACGCAGAGCTGACGCGCCACCAAGCCGTGCCTCGAGCACCGGACGTGGCACGTGACCCGGACGAAATCCCGGCACCCGGATCTGACGCGCTAGTCGCCTGGCCGTGGCGTCGACCGCCTCGTCTACCTCGGATTCATCCACCTCGATGGACAGACGAACCCGGTTACCCTCTACCGGCGCGGCGGTGGCTCGCATAAGGAAGACCGAGTCTACTGACCACTGCGCGGGCGAATCGTGACCGCTCGACAGGCACGAGATCGGATCATGGACGTCATCGAACCGACCACTCGCCGGGCAAGCGACAGGTCGCCCCTCGGCTCTTAGA
>PLIG01000129.1 GCA_003139255.1 Acidimicrobiaceae bacterium
CGCTGCCGACGAAGGCGTGGGTCCCGTCGGCCGCCACCACCTTGGCGTGGATATACAGCGCCGCGTCGGCACCGTAGGTGCGCACGTGCACGCCTGCGGACTTTAGGGCTGAGAAGGCCGACGACCACTCCGAATCATCCGTCATGATCACGGTCACCGTCACACCGCGTCCGGCAGCCGCCTCGAGGGCAGAGGTGACGGCCGGCGCGTCCATTTCCTCGTTCTCCACGAGTAGCGACGTGCGGGCGTCCGCGATGAGGGTTAGCAGCGCACCCTCTGAGCCCGGGCTCCACACCAGGTCGGCACCGGCAGGCGATGCGTCGGCCGGGACCGCGCCGCCGGCGTCGATGGCGAAAACCTGGCCGATGGCGGCGACGTCGGCGGGCTCGGAGTCCACAACGACGAAGTCTCGGTCCGAGTCGTAGTAAACCGGAGTCAGGTTTCCGGTCATCACGTAGCAGGTCCGTCCGTCGATGCACAGCGTCTTCTGGTGGAAGGTGGTTCCCGCCGCACCCCAGTGCACCGACACGCCGGCCGCGGCCAGGTCGTCGTAGGCGGCGGTGTTGGCCGAACGCTCCAGGTTGGCATCGAGTACGACCGACACCGCCACGCCGTGGTGCTGCGCCTGCTCGAGGGCAGACAACACAGCGGGGTCATTGAGCTCGTACATGGTGAGGGTGACCGACCTGGTCGCACCGTTGATGGCACTCGTGACGAACCCGTAGCCGGCCGCCGGCTCTACCAGGACCGAGAGGGAGCCGGAAGGCGCTTGCGTGGTTGTCGTGGCAGGGGGCACGGTGGTCGTGACCGTTGGCGCAGTGATCGACGTGCTCGGGACAGCGGTCGATCCCCCAGAGGACGATGACGGGTGGTGCATTGTGCCGCAGGCGCTCGCCGCGAGGGCGAGAACCCAGAGCCACAAGATAGGTCGGCACATTGGCCCGAGTGTGCCAGGCGCGCCGGCACCCCTGTAGCGATCGCCATAACGATGAAGAAGGTCGCAGCCGGCGGCAGGCACCACCTCGCGTCACACGCTTCCTCTACCTTCGTCCAATGACGCCGGTCCAGAACCTGAAGATCACCACCAAGGGGAACCTCCCGATCGAGTTGGCTGAGCTGCATCAGTGGGGTACCTACGCCGGGCTCCTCGACGGGGGCCCGAACCACGAACTGAACGAACGGCTGCTCGATGAGATCACGAGAGAGCCACACGGCATCCCGGTTCACCTGGTTCGACCGAAGAGCGCCCGACTGAGTTTGCCGACCAGATCCCCGACGTCGACCAGCACAGTTCGCCCTTCGGCCCATACGTGTTCTTGCCGAGGTACGAGTGCCAGGGCCTCTTCCACCAAGGCCTGTTCCGGGTGTGGATCGTCTGGTTCCAAGACAGCTGAGTTCCGCCGATCGACCCTTCGGTTCGTCGGGAGCTGAGCGAGTTCGACTTCTACTCGGTGGCCGAGGAGTGGAATCCCTGAGCCGAGCAGAACCTGGAGCCCACTTCGGGACCACAGGAAGAACCCCCCGGGTGGCGAGCCACATTCCCTGTGGCAGGAGCCCACCCAACCCGGACGTCCAACGGTCGCTGTCACACCCATTTGAGACAATGGATCCGCCGGATCGCATCGGGCGGTCCGCGAAGGCTCAAGGAATGAAGTAATCGGGTACAACGTCTACTACAGCCCCGACTATGTGGCGTCGGAGTACGCATTCGACACCACCCGAAAATCTGGCGAGCTCGCCGCGGTGATCAAGAACGGTGTGTGCTCGGCCAAGGTGGTGGATCCCGGAGCATTCACCAAACACGCGGTTGAACTGATTGGCCGGGTGCACTCCTCCGAGTACGTGCGGGCCGTGCAGACGGGAAACCCGGGACACTTGGCCGAATCCCAGGGGTTCACGTGGGACCCCAAGCTCCCGACCATGGTCGTCGCCCACTCGGCGGGCCTTGTCGCCGCCGTGACTCGGGTCCTGGTCGGCACTGACAGGGTGGCGGGCTCACTGTCCTCGGGCCTCCACCATGCTCGGCGGGACCATGGGGCAGGCTTCTGCACCTTCAACGGGCTTGCGGTGGCCGCTGCCGCGGCCCGCGAGCTAGGGGCTGAGCGCTTGTTGGTGCTCGACCTGGATGCGCACTGCGGAGGTGGGACCCGGTCGCTGACTGACCCTGCGAACGTCGCCCAGATCGAGGTCTCGACCAGCAGCTACGACCACTGGTCGGCGTCAGGCCATGACGCGCTGTTGATGGCCAATCCCGGGAACTACGTCGCCCAGGTCAGTGAGGCCCTCGATCGAGCCGACCGGGCGGGAAGGTTCGACATCGTGCTCTACAACGCGGGGATGGACCCAGCCAACTCCGAGGTGAGCGGGACCGACCTCGCACTGCGCGAGCGGATGGTCGCCGACTGGGCCGACCGGCGGGGTTTCGGCCTCGTCTTCGCCCTGGCCGGCGGGTATACGGGCGCCGCCCTCTCGATGGGCGACCTGGTCGCACTCCACAAGCTCACCGTCGACGCGTTCGCGTGACCGAAGTGAGAGCTCAGGCTCCGCCGCCCGCAGAGCGAACCGACGTGACCCCGGAAGGACCCAAATCTCCCATGAGGGTCCGCATCCACCGGGGTGCCCACGAGATCGGGGGAAGCTGCGTCGAGGTCGAGTCGAGCGGCAAGCGCTTGGTGCTTGACGTCGGCCGCCCGCTCACCGCCGAACGGGGGGAGTACGTCCCGCTCCCCGACGTGGCCGGGTTGGCCGAGCCCGACCCGTCGCTGGTGGGCGTCATTATCAGCCACTCCCACCAGGACCACTGGGGGTTGGCCGAACAAATCACGACGGGGGTGCCGGTCTTCATGGGCGAAGCGACCAGCCGGATCCTCGCCGAGGCCGCCTTCTGGACGACGGGCCTCAAGGTGGAACCGACCGCCTTCCTCCGCCACCGGGGGAGCTTCGAGATCGGTCCTTTCCGGGTGACTCCCTATCTCAACGACCACAGTGCCTACGACGCCTACTCGCTGTTGATTGAGGCCGGCAGCCGGCGGCTCTTCTACAGTGGGGACATCCGGGGCCACGGCCGGAAGGCCTCCTTGTTCGACCAGTTGGTGCAAGACCCTCCGGTCGACGTCGACGCCTTGTTGATGGAGGGGACCAACGTCCGGCCCGAGAACGACGGGCCCCGTCACCTCGATACCGAGGTCGACGTGGAGGCGGCCATGGCCGAGACGATGCACGGGACCTCCGGCATGGTGCTCGCCATCTCCTCGGGCCAGAACATCGACCGCCTCGTCACGATCTACCGCGCCGCCAAGCGGTCCGGCCGCCATCTCGTTATGGACCTCTACACGGCTGCCATTGTGTCGGCGACGGGTAATCCGAACATTCCGCGACCCGGGCCCGAGTGGCCGCTCGTCCACGTCTACCTGCCCCTCTGGCAGCGGATGCGGGTGAAGGACGCCGAAGCGTTCTCCAGAACCGCCGATGTCCGCCCGTATCGGGTCTACGAGGAATGGCTAGCCGAGCACCGAAGCGAGGTCGTGCTGCTGTTCTCGTCCCAGAGCGGACCGACCCTCGCCAAGGCCGGCTGCCTCGATGGAGCCTCAGCCATCTGGTCGCTCTGGCATGGCTATCTGGCGGAGCACTCGGGACAGCGCCTCCTACGTTTCCTCGGCGACAACGGGATCCCGATAACCGAGCTGCACACCTCGGGGCATGCCTCGGTTGCCGACCTCCAGCGACTTGCGAAGGCCATCGGCCCCCGTCGGCTCGTGCCGATCCACACGTTCGGGGCCACCCGTTACCGGGCACTGTTCGACAACGTGTGCGAAGAAGAGGACGGTGCATGGTGGGACGTATGAGATTCACTCCTGTCCAGCTCGACCGCGCAGCTGGAGTGCTCGTCGGGGCAGCAGCCGGTGACGCCCTTGGGGCCGGCTATGAGTTCGGAGCGAGAGTCGCCCCTGAGGCGGTCACAATGCGCCCCGGAAGCCTTACGGGACGGTCGGCGGGGAGCTGGACCGACGACACGGACATGGCCGTCGCCATCGCCCGTGTGGCCGCTCAAGGGGTCCGACTCGACGAGGCCCCTGGGCTTGAGCAGGTCGCCGCCGGGTTCCTCGAGTGGTATTCGAGCCATCCGCCTGACATGGGCATGCAGACGAGAACCGTGCTCTCGGGCGCCTCGGGACCCGCTGACCTGGCCCGGTCCTCGGCCGACTACGCCGCGACCCACGGCAAGTCAGCCGGGAACGGCAGCCTGATGCGCACCGGGCCGGTCGCCCTCGCTCACCTGGGTGACGACCAGGCACTCGTCAGGGCGGCCGGCCTCATCTCCTCACTCACCCACGACGACCCTCTGGCCAAGGAGGCCTGCGCGATCTGGTGTGTCGCCATCGACCGGGCACTCAGAGAAGGTCGGCTCGACGGCATCTCCGACGGAATCTCCCTCCTGCCCGACGACCGCGGGGTGTACTGGGTGGAGCGGATCGCCGAGGCTGAGCAACCCGATCCCGAGGTGATCCGTTCGAACACTTTTGTCGTCACCGCCCTCCAGGCCGCGTGGTGGGCCATCTGGTCGACCAAGGAGCAGGAGGGATCGGCTCATCTGCAGGCGGCCCTACGGGCCGCCGTCGGGATCGGCAACGATACCGACACCGTGGCGGCCATCGCTGGCGCGCTCCTTGGCGCCCGCTACGGCGCGTCGGCCATTCCCTTCACCTGGCGCCGTCACCTGCAGGGATGGCCAGCCGGTATGCGTCATGCAGATCTGGTCGGCCTCGGTGTCCTAGCCGCCCGTGGAGGTGAGACGGACGGATCCGGGTGGCCCCTTGAGCCAGATCTGTGGCCGACCTATCGAAAGGATTTTCACCCGACGGGGCGGGTGACCATTCTCGACGAGGATCCCGGAATCCAGTGGGGCGACGTGGCCGGATTAGCGAACGCAGACGCAGACGCGTTCATCTCACTCTGCAGGATCGGGTCGGCTCAGCGCCGGGGCGAAGACCACTTTGAGATTTGGCTCGTAGACGAAGACGGGAGTGAGGCGAACGCCGATGCCAGGCACGTGCTCGCCGACACGGCCGAGGCAATCTCACTTCTGCGCGCAGAAGGCAAGCGCGTGTTCGTCCACTGCGTCCGCGCCGAGAGCCGAACCCCGTCGGTGGCGAGTGCATGGCTTGTTCGAAGCCGGCACATGCCACCGATCGCCGCAATCGCCGCGGTGGAAGACGCCATGGGTTGGGTAGCACTTCGCCACTCATTGAGGGTGTCAATTGAATCTCTGGCCGACTCATAGCCGGGTTACCGCCTGAACAGGGTTCTTGGCACTGAATGGATTCTCTTCGTCATTCAGTTCTACCTCTTTCGTGCGAATCGGCAACGCAGGCCAGTGCGGGACCATAGTAAGAAACACCGGAACAGATTGGGGTATCTCATGGCGACCCGGTTGGAAATAGCGCAACTGCTAGCTGACGACCGGGCCACTGAGCCCGGTTCGGTCGTTCTGTCCCAGGATCGTGCCAGATCGCTCTCCAGCAGCTTTGTTCGTGCCATACGAAATGGCAGGCCAACCATGGGCGTCGGATCGGACATAGGCACTTCAGCGGCCGCTGCCGCGCTTGTCCACCTGGTCTCATGGCAGCTCCCTATCGACAACCTTTCCAACGGGGTGACCCTCCTTCTAGACGAAAGCCGTGCGGAAGTCGTCGACGGAGCCAGGACGTTGCGGTCCTCGCTCCCGCCCTCTCTGCAAGGAGCGGTGCAGATCGCCGTGCTGAAAGACGGCAGGGAACAAACGGTCGACGTAGCCGAGGGAGCGCCGGACTTCACGCACTCAAAGGGGGCCGAGAGATGGAAACTGCTTCTCGACAAGTGGCGAGTCGCCAATCCGCCGTCGCTCGCCCAGCTATTGATGGAGAAGGTCGATAGCCCGAGCGTGCGCTTGTACCCGATGCTTTCTGGAAATCCCAGGACCGGCCATTGGTCCATGCGGATCGATGGCCTGGAAGTTGGGCGCGTCAGCTCCTCCAAGAGCTACCTCGATGTCGGACACACCAGTGCAGCGGGACACGTCAGTCCCGCGAGAGGCAAATGGTTGGGCGTGAATCCATCTGGGCGGTTTGCGTTTGACGAATCCACGGTTGACTCAGCCGCGCGACTCCTTCAGTCCCTGATCACATCGTTTGAAAGTTCAGACGGTGCCCTAGACCATGGTCAGCCCGAACACGCCCTTGAGTCACGGGTGCTTCGTGGGCTGGTGCCCGTCAGAACCGGTGGTTCTACCTTGGATGTCTGGCTTGAAGATGGCCTGGTATCGCGAGGCAGCCAGTTCCCTACGCTTTGGACCGAGCGAGGCCGGCCCAAGTACCTCGACGCGCTACTCAGGCACGGCTCTACGCCTTGGGCGGTCGAGCTGAAGGTGCTCAAGAGCGGCGGGTCCGGGTCGTATTACCGGCACGGACTTGCTCAGGCAGTGCTCTATCGACACTTCATCCAGAGCGCGGTGCCGCTCCACCCTTGGTTTGCCGAGCAAGGCGTTGTGCCGGTCGAATGCCGCGCTGCCGTGGCATTTCCGAAGTTCACTGGGACAAACGAAGCCTACGAAGCCAGAGTCGCGCTTCTAAGGGAGCTGGGAAGCCTGTTCAACGTCGAAGTCATTGAGCTGGAAGCCTGATAGGAAGGAAATTTATGCGCGGTCGTCATCGTCGAGCTGAACCCATTTGCCGATGACTGAAGAGCTGCTCACTCCCTCCAAGATCAGCGCCTGGCTCGACTGCGATCACTTTCTCACCCTGAGGCACCGGGTCGATGCCGGAACCCTCTCCATTGACCCGTATGGATTCGGAGCGTTTGCGCGCCTCCTGGTGGACAAAGGTCTCCAGCATGAGGCGGACTGTCTGACTGAGTACCGCAATCACGGCATTGACGTCTATGAGGTCCCGGGCCGCCGCAAAGGTGAGCCGTTCCCTGAATGGGTCGACCGAGTCGGTAATCCTCTCAACTCCGGCCACGATGTGATCTATCAGATGCCTCTTCTGAACCGAGGGGTGCGGGGCATTGCCGACTTTCTCGTGCGGGTGGAGCATCCAGGTCCAGGCGACTGCACCTATGAGCCCGTGGACGCCAAGTTGGCGAGATCAGAGGGAAAGCCCGGCCATGTCCTGCAGCTGTGCTTCTACGCTGATGCGCTCGAGGCCATTACTGGTCTGCCTCCTAAGCGCCTCCACCTGTGGTTGGGCTCCGGTGAGACGGAGTCGTTGCTAGCCGACCAGTTCAAGCCCTACTGGCGCCGGCTGCGCGTGCAGCTTGCAGCTCTGCTTGAAGCGGGCTCTGAGGAGCGCCATACCGAACCTGAGCCGTGTGACTACTGCGACTTCTGTGAGTTCAACGAGACCTGCACCAGCGAGTGGAGGGGGAGTGACTCGCTGATCTATGTGGCCAATATCCGAGGCATCGATCGATCCAGGCTGGAAGATGCCGGTGTGGACACGTTGGCCCAACTGGCTGTGCGACGTGAGCCTGTCGAGACCATGCAACCGGAGAGACTGGCTCGCCTCGTTGAACAGGCTGCCCTCCAGGCCCGGGCACGGACCGATGGGGAGCAGCCACCACCCTTCGAGATCACCGAGCCGTCCGAGGAGCCCACGTGGGGCCGTGGCTTCCACCTCCTACCTGCACCCGACCAGGGCGACGTATTTCTCGACTTCGAGGGTGATCCGTTCTGGCGAGCGAACGTGGGCCTGTTCTTTCTTTTCGGCCTCATCGCTCGAAACGATCTAGGAGAATGGCAGTTCCGGGCTCTTTGGGCTCACAACCGGGACGAGGAAGCGGCAGCCACACGCGAGTTGATCGAGTTCCTCTCAGATCGTCGAAAAGAATTCCCGGGCATGCACGTATATCACTACAACCACACGGAGCGTTCCGCTCTTGAACGGCTTGCCGCCGACCATGGTGTGGGGGAGGCAGCCTTGGCCACCCTGATAGAGACCGGCCTCTTCGTCGACCTATACACGGTCGTCCGCAATGCTGTGCAGGTCGGGACCGAGTCCTACGGACTGAAGTATCTGGAGCACCTCACCGGGTACGAACGGGGCCACGATATCGAACAGGGTTCGGCCGCTGTCGTCGAATACGAGCAGCACATGGCCGATCACGATCCGGCTCACCTCGATCGCATTGCCTCTTACAACGAGGACGATGTTCGCTCCACCTTGGTTCTGCGAGATTGGCTGGTCAGCCTGCGGCCGACGGACTTGCCCTGGAGAGCCGCCTACATCGAGCCGGAGGCTGGAATACCGGAACTCGACGCCCAGGTGGCAGCTCTCCATGCGTTCGACCCAGATACGCCCGAACACCTGCTCGGCGAACTGCTCGGCTATTGGCTGCGGGAACGACGGGCCAATGCAGCACCGAAGTTGGCCAAGACCGCACTAGACACTCCGACGCTCCTTGAAGACCCGGACGTACTGGCCGGGCTCACCTACCTCGGACAGGTAGAGCGCAGGGGTAAGAAAGGACAGCTCCTGGACGGGGAGGGAGCCCACTTCGCGTGGCCCCAGCAGTCGATCGGTCCTGCCTTCGAATCCCCAGGACAAATCAGGTTCCTCTACAGCACCCCGGATGGTCCGACCGGGTACGCCACCGTCCATCTCATCGACACCGAGCAACGCGAGGTTGTGCTCACCTGGAGCGAACGATCCCAGGAGCTCGGCGTCATCCCTTCGGTGGTTGTAATCGACGACTGGTTCTTTCCGGATCCCAAACCTGCCGCCCTGTCCGATCTGGCGGCCAGGGTGCTCGACCCGGCAACCGCAGGTGTCCCCAACGACGCCTCCATGGCTCTCCTGTGTCGAGACCTCCCTGAGTTTCGTGATGGGAAGGGTCCGGCCGGTGGCGACTTTACCGATGAGGTGAAAGCGATCACACAGTGGGCGGGCCATCTCAACCGCAGCTACGTGGCTATTCAGGGGCCACCAGGCACCGGCAAGACTTTCCGCGGGGCGCACATCGTCCACCGGTTGATCTGTGCCGACCAGCGCGTCGGCATCACAGCCATGAGTCACCACGCCATTGACAACCTCTTGACCGCGATCATCAAGGTGTTCGAAGAAGCGGGTGATCTGGACAATCTGCGCTGTATCCGGAAGGTAACCAAAGTGCCCGGGAGCGGCCAACCCGGAGTGGAGTACACCACCAGTAACCCCAAGTGTGCCGACAGTCGCTACAACCTCGTTGCGGGAACGACCTGGCTGTTCTCGAATCAGAATATGAAGAACGCACCTGTCAATGTGCTCATCATTGATGAAGCAGGCCAACTGGCCCTGGCCGATGCACTGGCCGCATCCCGGTCTGCTGAGAACCTGATCCTTTTGGGCGACCCACTGCAGCTCCCGCAGGTTTCCCAGGCCTCACACCCTGGTGGCGGGGGTCGAAGCGTGCTCGAACACGTGCTGCGTGATGAGGCGACGATGCCTCCCGAACGGGGAGTATTCCTGTCCGAAACCCGCCGCATGCATCCCGACGTCTGCCGATTCATCTCGGAGCAGATCTACGAGAGTCGCCTTGTCAGTTACCCGGACTGTGCGAACCAGAGCACCGAGTTCGGTACCGGTCTGCGATGGCTTTCGGCGGTTCATGCCCAGTGCTCCACCGAGTCCGAGGAGGAAGTCAAGATCGTGACGGACGAGATCAGTCGACTGATGGGATCGATCTGGACCGATATGAACGGGGTCGAAGCTCCCCTAACGACAGATGACTTCATGGTGGTGGCCCCCTACAACGACCAGGTGCACATGCTGCGTGACTACCTCGAATCCGATCGTCGGACACAAGGCGTGAGGGTGGGAACTGTCGACAAGTTCCAGGGAAAAGAGGCACCGGTAGTGTTCTTCTCTATGACGACCTCAAGCACTGAGGATATGCCTCGCAACCCTGAGTTCTTGTTCTCGCGTAACCGCCTCAACGTGGCGATCAGCCGGGCCCGTTGTCTCGCCTACCTGGTATGCACCGAGCAGTTACTCAACAGCCGAGCCCGAAGTGTTGAGGAGATGCGCCTCATCTCAACGCTGTGTGCCTTTGTCGAGTACTGCGGCTCGTAAAGACGTGCAGTAACGAGCCTCCCCAGTAAGTTTGTCTAGTGGCAACCGGAGAGGATGACGTCGCCGAGGCGATCGCATCCCTTGAGCGATTCTCTGGCTCGGCTGGACTGACCACCCGGATCTCACAATTGGAGTCGGCGACTGCGCCGCCAAGGACCTGGTGGCGTGGCGTCCCAAGACCCGAGGATCTAGCCCCCTTTGGGACCGGACAACACGCAACATTCGATTCGGTCTCCAGAGGCTCGCCGTCGAGTCCGACTCGTTGAAGCTGAGAAAGTCTAGATTCCAGGGGTTAGGTTGCTGTTCGTGGCCGTGAAATGGGCGTGGACTGCGCTGACCGAGCCTGACGCGGGAACTCGTGACTCGGGAGACCCGCTTGGTTTCCGCGCATTTGCGACGCGCCTTGCTCGGGAGATCGCACCCGGACTTACTCAATCAACGTCGATGACTCGTGGCTTTGCGCTCGCAACGCTCGGCTTGGACCTCACCGGTGAGTACCGTGATTCGGATCGAGACTTGGTATTCCGAGGGTTCGAGTGTCTTTTTGTTGCGAGCCAGGTCAAGCACCACGGCGTCGATCGGACGCCATTTGCCGGCAAGCGGCTCGCAGCTGCGTGGCTACAAGGCTACGAGGAGTATCCCGTCGACAAGCCGATTCTGAAGCAGCAGCTCTCGTCAGGAATCTGGGGCGCCTATCGCCGATCGGCCAGTTACTTTGGGATGGTCGCTAGTCGCGACCGTCGACACAGTAGTCCTGCCGCGACCATCCTCCACAGTCGAGGCAAGGAACTCGCTCGGGCATGCAGGGCTGTGATCGTTCTCCCCAACACTCCGCTGGCGAGCTATGCCGCGAGGAAAAGTGTGCCCCCTAGCGTGCTGGACCGATTCAAGGCGAATGGCCACGTCGCGTCCGCAGATGAGGTGAGGATCCTCTCGGAGGCTGTTGCCCATGTCGACCTCCGACACGGCGGGCGGCTGCAAAGCTTGCGTCGCGTTTTCGCCGATAGCCCGGAGGAAACACTCACTCCGGACAGGATCGCATCTGCGAAGAATCTTGGTCCAGAGCAACGCGCCGCCGCGGACGCGGCGGCGGCGCTCGCCTCCCTCATGGAGGCCATCGAAGCGCCCTACCGGGAATGGATCACTGGGGACACCAATGTTCGCCTCGATCGCGGCGTCCTCGATCTACCCGGGTGGCAGCACGCGGATGATTGGAAGGAACGAGATCTGCAGCATCTTCAGCGCCTGCTCGAAGCCGAGTTGAGTCTTGACTCAGTGCAGAGTCATCAGGCGTGGCTCGCCCAGCAGCGAGGAGCACAGGGCTGGGATCCAGGCGAGGTTGACGAAGCGCGTCGACAGTTTGTGCCTGCCAACTTTGCCCTCGACGCAGTGTCGAACCTATTCGCTGAAGGTGTCCTCGGATGACCTCCAACGGTGCCGATGACGTAACCATCCTCGCAACGATCGCGCCACCGGATGGGTACCAGTTTGTGCGCGGCCTATGGTCGACCCACGATTGCAACGCTGAAGTCCTGACGGACTTACTCCTGCCGGCGTTGACCGCAACTCATTCCGAGGACGCTCGGCGAAGACGGATCGAAAGCCGGGCCGCCTTCGCAGAGAGTCAAGCGCACCTCGCCGTCTTTGCTGCGGCCGATCGCGTAAGCGAGGGCTCGAGTGCTCCTGGCCTTGACGTACACAAGATCGGTCCTCGTCGACTGCACGCGAAATTCGCGTTGCTTCAATATCAACATCAGTCCGGCACGACGATCAAGACTCGTGCCATCATCACGTCTGCGAATTTGACTCGAGGCGGACTGATCTCGAACCGTGAAGTCGTCGTGTGGGACGGGGACATTACGCAACAGACGAAGTCACCACGAGTGGCAAAGAACCTCGTCGTCTGCTTCGAGTCTCTGGTCGATGAGCTGGGTGATTCTGATTTGCGAAGTCTGCTGCAAGAGGTCCGTCGTAGCATCAAGGCGACGAAGACTCGCGACGTGTGTGAGACCATTACAGCTCACAGCCCGGCGCTTCTTGACCAGCTCCATCTCCGCGGAGTCGCGGCGAGGGTGGTGATCGTTTCTCCGGCATTTGGCGGCGCGAGCGCCGAAGTTGATGTTCCCGCACTTGCAGCCATGATCGGCGCTCGCACAGCCGTCGACATCTACTGCGGCGGTGGCGAGCTGCCACCCGGCGACGAGCCGGCACCACCCGAGTACCGACCTGCGTTTTCACCGGCGGCAGTCGAATGGCTCCGCGATCGTGCGCAGCAGGTACGCATCTGGGCAATACCGGAACGTCAAGCAGACGAGAGCGGGCATCACACGGATCGGCCCCTTCATGCGAAGCTGTTTGCCGCAGTGGATTCAAGGGGCGCCGCACATGTACTTGTCGGCTCAGCAAATTTCACGAAGCCAGGTCTCGATGGCGGCAACCGAGAGCTCATGGCTCGCGTTGAGCTTACCGAAGCCGCACTCGTCAAGCAGATAGAGGAATTGGGAGCGCGCCGCTGTGCTGATGCTGTGCGACCCCCGGAAAGGCCCTGCGCGCCGGCCGACGTAGTTCTCAATGCAACGAGCTCTCTGCACGCGCGGTTCGTACCAGACCCGGGCCAGTTCGCCTCGGACAAACGCTGGGGAGGCGATCTCTTTCTCGTAGGCCTCGATGGTATCGACCGACTCCGCTATCTCGACCAGCCATTGAACTGCGTCACAATGCAGCGCCTGGAGTTACGAGAGGAGGTGTGGTACCTCACTGCGACTACCGCGGCCGGCGATGAGAGCGTGTCCATCAGTGTCGACGCCGAAGAGGGTTTTTGGCTGCGAATCGAGCCACCCGATGATCATCCCTCAGCCGACGAAGAGTTGGCCGCCCTTCTGTTCGACCTCGGAGCCCGACCGACCGCGGTCGTGGTACCCGGACTCGGTCTCGTGCCGCCCGAAGGTGCGCGGTCAGGTTCCCTGGGCGGCGACGACGTCTATCGGATACCTCTCGATCAGCGACTGGTCGTAATGGCACGGAAGCGTCGCCAGCTCCGCGGGTATTTGCAATGGGACGACGTGGTCCCAATACTCGAGAAGTACCTAGGACCTCAAGCAGAACGCCAAGTCGGATCGGCATTGCTCAGCACCTACGTCGGGGCTACTGACCCAGTGGCCACAGACCCGTTGCTCACTTCGCTTCAACACGCCCTCCGAGTTCTCGACTCGGGCCACGCCGAGGAACCATGAGCGACACACTCAAGGTGCTGCAGCAGTACCGCCACAAGCAGTCCGGCACCCATCGTGTCACGGATGCGCAACTGCGGGCGCAGGCGCACCGTTCTGATGAAATCGTTGCCAAGTTTGTTCATTCTCGTTCCGTACTCCTGGGCGACCCGGTTGGTACCGGGAAAACACCGGTCGCGCTGACCGCAGCGAGGACTATGCGCCAAGCGGGCACTATTGAGAACGTTCTTATTGTCGCACCGAGCAGGCGCGTTGCCAAACAATGGCGAGACCGAGCAGAAGACGTCGGACTTGAGGCCCGCCTGCACACACCCAAGCAGCGTTGGAGACATCTGGAACTGAAGGTTGCGACTCCCAGCACCCTTCCGGGCGGTGCAGGTCCGGACCGCGCGACCTTGCTCGTCATCATCGATGAAGCCCACCGCGGCCTGCAGGATGAAGATGGAAAGCGTTTTCGAGCCCTCCAGCCGTGGTGCCGCGGTGCTCGGGTGCTCCTTGTAACGGCGACGCCAATGCAACTCTCGCCGCGTGGGTTTGAGACAATGGTCGGCATAGCGAGTAGTGACAATGGCGCCGGCCCGCCGATGTCGTCCTTGGGTGCATACGCAAGATCGCTGAGGTCTCTGATCGACGCGGTCGCGCCACTAAAGCCCAAGGAACGAACCGACGCGGTTTCAACGCTCAAATCCCAGGAGCGAACCAACGCGGCAATAGAGCGGGCGAGATCGTTGCGCCAACCCGCCGAGGCCGAGATGGCGCCCCACCTATTGTCTGCTTTCGATCCGAGGGCGCTCAAGGTTCCTCCACTGCCGCGGCTGAAGGACACAACGGTCCCGTTCGATCGCAACTGGGCGATCGCCTTCCATACCGCGCGGCTCATTCCCGACCTCGTTGGAGCCAGAGGCCACGCCATGTTCGCTCGAATGCTTGTTTCGAGCAGTGAAGCGTTCTGGGACAGCGAAGCCGGCAGGCGGCTCGGGCAACTCGCGGATCGATCCGGCGATCACGGCGATCTGTGGGCATTTACGAACTTGCTTCGCGCTCGCCTTGGCCAAGGGACCGACCATCCCAAAATCCGCCACACCGTCGAATGGGTGACGCAACAGTACCAGAGGGGCCGTCACGTTCTTGTGTTCGCGTTCTTCGTCGCAACGCAGCAAGCTCTTGGCGATGCCCTGAAAGCACAACTCGGCGCCGCCAATGTTGCGACTCCGACTGCCGTGCCGACCGAAAAGGAATGGAGACGGTTTCGCGACGAGGAGGCTCTACCGCTCGTGCTCGTCGGTCGCGACAACCTCTCCGAATCGATCGATCTGGATGGCGCCAAACCGTGTGTTGTGATGCACGACCTCGTATGGAATCCGATCCGCCTCCAGCAGCGTTTCGGGAGGATCTGCCGGATCTCGAGTGGATTTCAAACCATCGCCCCGGAAGATGTCTTCACCCCTGTTCTGGACTGCGCTTCTGACCGACGTATGTTCGATACAGTCACTCGTCGCGGCGACTATTCACAGCTTCTCCTTCCGGGCGCTGATGAATCATTCTGGGCACTTCCTGAGGACGTCATTCTCAAACTCACCGGTATGACCTGACGGAAACACGACGCTCTAGACCACCTGTTAGCTGTCTGAACTGGAGGTTTACTAGCCCGGCCCAGTTTCAGGACTTCAGCAGAAGACATGGGTTAATGGCATGCTGAGGAACCTCCGGGACCGAGGGGTTGGCGGCGGAGAATGGCCCATGGTTCAGTGGCCGTTCCGTACCGCTGGAGTCAATGCTTCATCCCCCACGGCACCGGCGCTCGTGAAAATTGCATGCGCCCGGTACGAATCCACTTATGGGCGTGTGGATGACCGCCTCGGTGTGCCCGAGGCCAAACACGCGACTGACCCCGGTCGGAGCCGGGGTCAGTCGCAGCTGAAGGTGTTCTCGCATTCCGCGGCGCATATCCCAAACGAGTGACGGCTCGCTGGTGCATGTGTGCGACCCACCAGGAGCTGTTGCGCGCATCTCCTGCTTACGATTCGGCGAGCGTCTTCAGCTGAGCGATGCCCTCGCTCAGCCTGGCCACCAGTCGTATGTTCCCAAGTCGCCCTTCCAAGCCCGCATGCATCGCCCCGTAGTACCAGAAGATGTCGCCGGGTTTGGAGGGTGCATCGAATCGCTCCCAGAACTCGTCCCCGATCGTTATGTAGTCCTCGATCATGCAAGTGACGTTGT
>PLIG01000157.1 GCA_003139255.1 Acidimicrobiaceae bacterium
CGCCGAATCTTTGCGCCCGTTCTCGACGCCCGGAGTGCGACCTGACCGACGTTCTGTCGCGACGCGATCCGCGTTGTGCATCAGCTGTGTGTGTGTGTGTGCTGCCCAGTGTGCTGCCCAGTGCGCTGCCCAGTGCGCCCCTTTCTGTGAACCAGATGTGAGGCCCTTGCCAGGTCAGCTGCCGTGCCGAGAGGCGTGGTCCCGTCGCAACCCCTTCCTCGTGCCTCGAACGTGTCTCACGTCGGAGGCTACCCACATGGCCGAACTCCGAGAGGGCGCTCGAGTCGCTGCCGACTGATTGAGGCTCGCAGATTGCTTCCCGAGTGGTCCCCATCGACCAGGACTCGGTTGACAACGCTGACGGCTCCTGTATCCTTTACTAACTCCCTAGTGGAATGGTATGGCCATGATCGATTTCAACCTCGACCCCGGATCGGGCGTCGCACCGTATATGCAGCTCATCCATCAGGTGCGACGAGCCTTGCGCCTTGGGCTGCTCCAGGTGGGCGACCAGCTACCAACCGTGAAGCAGGTCGTGACCCGCGTCGCGATCAACCCGAACACCGTCGCGAAGGCGTATCGCGAGCTGGAACGTGAAGGCCTAGTCGGGGCGAAGCCAGGGCTCGGGACCTTCGTGATCAAGACCTTGAGCGATGCCTCGCTCGCTGCTCATGGCCCGCTGCGCTCCAGCCTGCGACGTTGGCTCGCCGAGGCTCGTCAGGCAGGCCTAGACGACGAAAGCATCGAAGCCTTGTTTCGAGACACTCTCGAATCCTCCGCCGAAGAGGACATCGCATGACGACGGCTCTCGACACTGAGAGGCTCGGTAAGCGATACCGGGGCCGTTGGGCTCTCCGCGACTGCACGCTCGCGATCCCCACATGTCATGTCGTTGGCCTCGTTGGCCCAAATGGTGCAGGTAAGACCACGCTGCTGCAGTTGGCGGTCGGCCTACTCGCTCCGACGACCGGCACGATCGAAGTCCTCGGCGCGTCGCCCGGCGTCGGCAGAACCCAACTCGGCCGGGTCGGATTCGTCGCACAGGAGACGCCCGTGTACGCGAGGTTAAGCGTGGCCGATCATTTGCGTCTCGGGGCGAAACTCTGCCCGAACTGGGACGCGGAACTGGCCGAACATCGGATGTCCGAACTCGATTTCGACTTCCATCAGCGGGCGGGATCGCTCTCAGGTGGCCAGCGGGCTCAGCTCGCCTTGACGCTTGCGATCGCCAAGCGACCCGATTTGCTCCTCCTCGACGAACCGGCGGCGAGCCTGGACCCCCTTGCCCGGCGTGCGTTCCTGCAAGGACTGATGGAAGTCGTCGTCGAGCAAGGAACGAGCGTCGTTCTCTCCTCGCACCTCGTCGCCGACCTCGAGCGGGTCTGTGACTACCTGATTGTGCTCGGCGCGTCCCGAGTGCAACTCAGCGGTGAGGTTGAGGAATTGCTCGCCACCCACCATCGCCTGATCGGACCTCGACGAGACGTGAAAAGGCTGCCCGCCAACCAACACGTCATCGAAGAGAGCCATACCGATCGCTCGAGCACGCTGCTCATCCGGACGGCGGAACCGATCCTCGATCCGTCCTGGACGGTAGAGCGAGTGACCCTCGACGATCTCGTGCTCGCCTACATGGGTGCTGCTGACGGGAACAACACCGGGGGCTTGGCTTGGAGGTCCAACGATGATCTGGTTGACGTGGCGTCAGTTCCGCACCCAGGCAGCCATTGCCTTCGGTGCGCTCATGGTCGTCGCGGTCGTGCTGCTGCTGACCGGGCCGCACATCGTCCACTTCTATGACACGACCGTCGCGACGTGCCAGGTGAAGAATGATTGCTCAACAGCGAGGAGCACCTTCGTTCGCTACGACTTGCTCGTACAGAATGGGTTGAACGCGCTTCTGATCTTCGTCCCAGCACTGATCGGCATGTTCTGGGGAGCACCCCTTGTCGCTCGAGAGTTCGAGACAGGCACCTTCCGACTCGCCTGGACCGAAGGCGTAACGCGCCGGTGGTGGATGGCCACGAAGCTCCTCGGCGTCGGCCTCGCCTCGATGGCGCTCGCCGGGCTGCTCAGCTTCATGGTCACGTGGTGGGCGAGTCCGATCGACCGCGTAAACCTGAACCGGCTCTCGCCGGGCGTATTCGCCTCCCGTGACATCGTTCCTGTCGGCTACGCCGCCCTCGCGTTTGTGCTCGGGGTCGCAGCCGGATTGTTTGTGCGGCGAACGGTGCCGGCGATCGCGGTCGCGCTCGTCTCGTTCTTTGCGACCCGGCTTGGGATGACCTACCTGGTGCGACCGCACTTTGCCGCCCCGCTGAGCGTCTCCCGGAACTACTGGACGTCAAGACCGAAGAGCGGGCACATCGTGTTCTCCTATCCGATGAACCTCCCGACGCCACCTGGTGCGTGGGAAGTCTCGAACAAGACCATCAACAGTGCTGGCCAGGTGGTTAGCAACATCGGATGCGTCCCAAACGGCGTGACCATCCACGTTCCCAAGGGGGCGACGCCGCCGAGCCCTGCTGTGCTCCAGGCAGCCAACCAGGCGTACCTAAAGGCACTACACGTCTGTCTCGCCAGCTTCCGCCAGGTCGTCACGTACCAGCCCGCCAGCCGGTACTGGCCGTTCCAATGGTACGAAACGGCCATTTTCGTGGGCGCCGCGCTGCTACTCGGCGGCTTCTGCGTCTGGCGTGTCAGCCGCCGCCTCGCCTGACGGAGCCAAGGGCATTCGGTTCGCCTCGATCGCGCGGGCGAAGCGGCGCTAGTCCCCCGCCGATCGAATCATCTGTACGCGGCGCAAGGTGCGTCGCCAGACGCGTCGCGAGCGCGTGACGGTTCGGCGCTCCGCCCGACAGANNCCCGCCGCTCCGGCCAGACATTTGGGGCCCCGGCCTTTCGTGCTGAGGGTTGGCAACCAACTGGTCACCGTGAGTCAGTGTCAGAACACCCTTGCAACTAGGTGCGTATAATGGCATGCTTTCGCTAATCACTTAGTGAAAGGGTATTGATGATCGAGTTCCAGCTCGACCCCGCATCGGGGGTGGCCACCTACCTACAGCTC
>PLIG01000059.1:0-1872 GCA_003139255.1 Acidimicrobiaceae bacterium
CACGACGAGAGGATCGACGATCCCGAGACGGGAGTGCCGTTGTCTGTGCATGGCTCGCGATCATGTGCCGGACGGACCGCCCGCCGGCTGAGCCTGATCCTGCGGCGGTGGAAACGGTGCGACGCTGAAAGTGCTGGACCACACGAGGACGTGGTAGCCACCGACGACGTAAGTGTGCGCCGGAGGTCCCCAGGTCTTGGTCGCCGAGACACTGTCGACGCCTTGGTAGATGGGCGTCTCGTAGACGAAAAACTGGAACTGCTGACCGGCGTACCAGTTGGCGGAGGACAGCTTCATGTACCGGCCGAGCTTGCCGTCCGGGTCCGCCAGCACTGGTCGTACCGTGACAGCGCCCCTGCTCTCGACGGTGGTGATGCTCGCTGCCCAATAACTGCCGACCCCGTTTCGGAGATGATGCGCTTCGAGGAAGGAGGCGAGCGTCGACGCACGCTGGGCCGCGACGGGCTGGGCAAGGGTGCAGCCAAGGCCCGCGGCAAAGCACAACGAGACAGCGACGCCGACGACGCAGATCGCTCGGGTCATGCGACCCGGTCGCAGCCGTTGCCACGCCTGGGCGACGATCCGGCCGCTGAGCACGCTGGCGAACACGACTGTCGCTACAAGATAGCGGGCTCCAGGCACTCCGCTGACGGCTAGGACGACGAAGGTCGCTGCAGAACCGAACATCGCGATGACGAGCACGTCGTCGAGCCACCAGCGCCCGGTCTCCTGCTTGGACCCTGACGCCTTTCGGCGGCCGCGGACGACGCCTCTCACGAGTTTCGCGATTGCCACCGCCGAACAGGCGACGATCAGAAGAGCGCCCAGGTCGTGAAAGTCCTGCAGGACGGTCGGGACCCGNNTCAACAGACTTGAACGCGCCCATCGCTCGGGCGAGCCAACTGACAAGCTCGCTTGCGACGATTGCTGCGGCGGACGCAGTCACTGCCGCGATGCCTACGCGCCAATCCCGCTTTCGCAGCATCGAGACGACACCCGCGCCGAGCACCGGCGCGATGCCATAGGCGACCATCAGGAGGTCGCCGAGCATTCCGAAGGTCAGCGCGGCGACCGCCGCTGCCCNNGCATTGGTGGGAAACGCGAGCAACACGACGGCAGTGGCGGCTCCGGCAATCGCTGCACCTCCCCGGTGCCCTCGGCTGGCGACAAACGCACCCACGACGACGGCGATCGCGACCGCAAGAGCCGGTTCCAAGTTGAGGAGGCCGGGTCTGAGGCCACCGATGCGCACGGCCAGCGCGTAGAAGAACGCGTCGATCGTCCAGAATGAGTCGTGGGTCAGGATCCAGCCGTGTAGCAGCACGTTGCCGCTGCCCACGGCCTGACCCTCGAGGATCGCGGTCGCCCTGTCCGAACCACCTGCATAGACGCGGGCCGAAATGGCGTCGAGTACCAGGACCAGCCCCGTCGAGGCGAACAAAGCTCTAACAACAGTGCGAACTCGCCGAGCGGTCGCGTGCTCCACACCGGAACGGGCTGACAGGACGGTCAACCGATGACCTCTCGTAGGGCAAGCCTCATCGTGCTGCCGCCCCGAGGCGCGGCTGGCGCGGGTAGATCCGTAGGTGCGCCACCAGCCGGCCGTTCTTCTCCGCCAGCCACGACAGTTCCGGTCGGTACGCCGGTTCGTGCTCATACCAAGGCTCAAAGNNAGGTGCTCATGGTGTCTCCGCCGGCACCGGCTGTTCCCGAAGTACATGAGCGTAGAGGGCCGCTACGGCGTTGACCGCGGCCTCGGGATCGGCTTGGTGCAACCGATCGGCGGCAGCGGCGACAAGCCGGGCCCCGAACGCCCGGTCAGCCAAGATGCGTCGGCAGGCATCCGCCAGCGCCCTGTCGTCGCCGGGCGGC
>PLIG01000059.1:1904-2030 GCA_003139255.1 Acidimicrobiaceae bacterium
CCTCGCTAAGAGACGGGATGACGAGTAGGTCCAGTTCGCCGATCAAGGCGGGCCCGTCCGGGCGGAATCCCAGGAACGTCACCGCCACTCCGAGCTCGGCGGCGAGCCTCTCCAACATGCCACGCT
>PLIG01000059.1:2173-7833 GCA_003139255.1 Acidimicrobiaceae bacterium
GATGCGGGACTGTTGTAGGGCGAGCGTCGCAGCGACACTGCTCGCGTGCATGTGCGTGTGCACCAAATCGGGAGGCTCGTTCATGATCAGCCGGGTGAGCGCGCAGGTGAAGTCGGCATCGAGGCGCCGCTTAACCAGACTGCTTCCCAGCACCCGGACCTCGACACCGGCCCGCTCCGCCTCCACCGCGAGCGACCCGCCGACCGAACACGCCACCGTCACTCGGGCACCCCGAGCGACGAGCCCAGCGGCCAGTCCGATGAGCACCCGCTCGGCGCCCCCCATGTGCAGCGAGTCGCTGACATAGAGTATCCGCCGGCCAATCATCACGGCCGGGGACTCGACGCGGCGAATCCGTCTGCCACAGCCAGGTCGTTCTCGAGCTCGTCGATCAACTGATCAAGGTTGGCTGCGTTGATCGGGTGCTTGAGGGCGCTTGGCACGGCAACTTCCTTCGAGGCTTGAATTGAAGTCCAGCATCAGGAGGGCGCGAACCCAACGAGCAGCGTAGTGGGGTCTCGCACAAACGACCGGTCGCGAAAGGGCCCGTGCCCGGTTAGGCGACGTGACCTCCAGCGATAAGTTGCGGGATTCTCGGGGGTACTTGTGGGTGCCGAGAACCTCATCCGTAGGCCTCACGCAGCAAGTCCGTACTCATGGATGAAACCACCGAGCCGGCCCGCTCTTCGCAGTTGCGTTGCATCAGGATGTGAGGTTGGCCGCGCCGCTAGCACCATCGAAAGGCCAGGTGTCTGGTCGAGCGAACGGTGCGGCCCATGGTGTTGTAGAGGTCGATGAATGTTGTGAGCACGACCTGGAGCTGGCGTCGGTGAAAAACCAGGGGGGAACTGCCGCGGGTCGCCCACACTCACGTCACGAGGCCCTAATATCTCCTTAGGGACGATCGGCTTTAGCTACGCCCAGGGAAACAACAGATGACAACGGTGTGACTGGTCCGCGGGGACTTGCGATGACAATGATCATTTGGAACATCCGGCGGGGACTTGGGGATCTCGTCCGATGACCTCGGTGGTGGGCAATTGACCGTTCTGCGAAAACCCGTCCTCGCTGGCCAGCCGCGTGTAGAGCGTCGCGTCTCGGCGACAATTACTGACGAGACGTTCGATGCCGTCCTCTTCGATTGGGACGGCACAGCGGTCCCCGACCGACACGCCGACGCCACTTCGATACGTCAGCGCGTGGAGATGCTTTGCGCCTTAGGGGTCCACGTCTTCGTCGCTAGCGGCACCCATCTCGCAAACATCGACGGGCAGTTTCGGGCCAGACCGCCGGGTCGGGGACGGCTGCACCTGTGCCTTAACCGGGGCTCGGAGGTCTTCGAGGTCGGCGCTGACGGACCGGTGCTCGTCCAGAGGCGTAGCGCGACTAAAGAGGAAGACGTATCTTTGGACCGGGCGGCCGAGCTCACCGTCAGACTTCTTCGGGCCAGGGGCATCCAGGCCCAGGTGGTCTCGCAGCGGCTCAATCGACGCAAGATCGACCTGATCCCAGAGTCGGCCTGGGCCGATCCACCCAAAGCGCAGATCGCTGAACTCGCCGAGGCGGTGGCGGCACGTCTCCATTCATCGGGGATCGAGAGCCTGGCCGAGGTCGTTGCGCTCACTGACGACGCGGCACGTTCAGCCGGTCTATCAGATCCGAGGATCACCAGCGACGTTAAGCACGTGGAGATCGGGCTGACCGACAAGTCCGACTCGGCACGATTTGTGGCCAGGTGGCTGGCCGAGCGAGGTATCACCGGCGGGCTAGTGCTCATAGGCGGGGACGAATTCGGACCAATCGGCCGAGTCCCGGGCAGCGACTCGCTGATGCTCATAGACGAGTTCGCCCGGGCGGCGGTTGTCTCGGTCGGGGTCGAGCCTGGGGACGTCCCGCGGGGCGTGGTCCACCTCGCCGGGGGCCCTACCAGATTCTCCGAGCTGCTCGACACGCAGCTCGCGCGACGTGCTGACCGGCAGGTACCACAGATAGACCTCGATCCGGCCTGGGTCCTGGCTCTACCGACCACCCGTTCGGAGGAGCAGGCAGCCGAGACACTCGCGACGCTCGCGACGCTCGGCAACGGATGGGCGGGTACGCGCGGATCCAAGGAGGAAGACGGCTCGTCCTCCTCCCCGATGTTCGTAGTGGGCGGCATCTACACCGACGGTGGCACCGGCCTGCTCCCGGGGCCACTTTGGACGGATACGGAGTTTCGTCGGCCCCGTGGCCGACACCCAAGCGAGCACCGGCTTCTCGATCTGCGTACAGGTACGCTCGTCCGCTTCGGTGAGAGCGGATCGACTCTGCGTTCGATGCAGTTTGTGTCTGGAGCTTCTCCGTACGCCCTGGCGCTTCGGGCCGAAGGACCTGCGTCTCGCCTCCAGCCGGGCGACGCACTGAGAAAGCCGCCGAACGCGAAGGGCTTCGAGCACGAGCAACGCGGCGACACGCATGTGGCCCGAAGTGGGTACCCGCCGGGCGGCGGGATCGTCGTGGCTGCCCGCGAGGCTTGGGCGCGGACCGCCGGGCACCGTCGTACGGTCGAGCGGCTCGCCGCCTGGGTCGCCAATCCCAGGGAAGTGCCCGGTTTCGACGAGGCCCTTGAAAGACTCGCGCAGATCCAATCGGTCGGCTTCGACGCGTTGCTCGCCGAGCACCGCGAGGCTTGGGCGCGGCGGTGGGCGGACGCCGAGGTCGTGATCGAGGGAAGCCCTGAGGACGAGTTCGCGGCGCGCTTCAGTGTGTTCCACCTTCTGTCGAACACAGCCGACAACGAAGAGGCAGCGGTCGGGGCGCGAGGGCTTTCGGGCAATGCCTACGGTGGCCACGTCTTTTGGGACACGGACGTCTTCGTGCTGCCAGCGTTGGTGGCGATCCGGCCCGCTGCCGCACGAGCAATGCTCGAATACCGCATCCGCCGTCTGCCTGCAGCACGGGCGGCAGCCGAAGCCCAAGGCCTGAAAGGGGCGCGTTTCCCGTGGGAGTCCGCGGCCGACGGGAGCGACGTCACCCCACGCTGGATACGGGGGAAGCAAGGACAGCTCATTCCGATTCGCACCGGCCAGCGCGAGGAGCACGTCGTGGCGGACGTCGCCTGGGCCGCGGCGCGCTACGCGACCTGGACGGGCGACAGGTCCTTCGTCACCGGGGTCGGGCGTGACCTGCTCGTCGACACCGCCCGCTACTGGTCGAGCCGCATACGCATGGACGCCGAAGGCCGCGGTCACCTCTACGGCGTGATAGGGCCCGACGAGGACCACGCTGTCGTCGACGACAACGCCTTCACGAACGTGATGGCACGCTGGAACCTTCGCCAGGGTGCCGAGCTTCTCTCAGAGGCTGGTGACAACAAAGAGGCTGAGAGGTGGCGTGGTCTCGCCGATGCCCTCATAGACGGGTGGAACCCCGAGCGCGGCATCTACGAGCAGTTCGCCGGCTACTTCGACCTCGAGCCGCTGCTCGTGTCTCAGGTTGCTCAACCGCCAACGGTGGGCATCAACGTCCTCCTCGGTGCCGAACGGGTCGCCGGCTCGCAGATCATCAAGCAGGCCGACGTGCTCATGCTCCACCACCTCGTGCCGGAGGAGGTCATGCCAGGGTCGCTTGCACCGTGCCTCGCCTTCTACGAGCCTAGGACCGCACACGGGAGCTCCCTCTCCCCCGCCATCCACGCCTCGCTGCTCGCACGCGTGGGAGAGCCGCAGCGGGCACTCGAGCTTTTCCGACTAGCTGCCCGCCTCGACCTCGACGACGTAACAGGTACGACCGCTGGAGGTCTGCATCTGGGCGCCATGGGAGGGACCTGGCAAGCCCTCGCCTACGGGTTCCTCGGGCTGAGAGCAGATGCCGACATCCTCGAGATCGATCCCTGCCTTCCCGAAGAGTGGCAGGCGCTCGGCCTGAGGTTCTGCTTCCTTGGCTGCCCCCTCGGCGTGCGAGCCGAGCGCGACTCGGTGACAATTCGTTGCGATACTCCGCTTGTCGTGCGCGTCGGTCGCGGGATGCCAGAGCGCTGCAACCCACCTGGGCGCACCTTCACGATCGAATCGCTCAGCAACAAGAGGAGCAATCCATCAGCACAATCATCGCCACGCTCGACGCGACGGCTGCGGCCCGACCCGTGCTCGAGACCGCGCTTCGGATCGGCGAGCTGACCGGCGCAGACGTCGAGGCAATCCACGTCACAGATGGTGCGATAGATACGCCCGAGTCACTCGCGCAACGAAGCGGAGTGCCTTTCCGAGTGCTCAACGGTGTGGGGTGCCAAAACCCATTCGATCATGCAGCACGGCGATACTCATGAAGCAAGCCGCCGAGATGATCCCGCCGACGGACGTACTGCCCGAATATTTGATCGCGCTGTTGAGCAGGACTTCCCCGGCTCTCATTCCCCTCAGCTCGTAGGTCCGAAAACTCGCTGCGTAATGGGCACATCGAGTTTTCGGACACTACGCGTTCTTTACATCGGGATTCGAGCCCGGCGTCGATCCGGGCGCCTCGGCATCCGATTCCCGGCTGGGCACATCCCCGCCTTTACGATGTCCCAGCCTTCCTGGCTTGTGGGCTACTTGCTTCATACTCATGCCCTTCTCATCGCGGCACTGCGCTCGCCGGGGTCACTTGGCGGTGTCCCACTTCCAGTTGCGGATTTCCGGCATGTCTTGACCGTGCCTGTCGATGTACTGCTTGTGTTCGATGAGCGTGTCCTGAACCATCTGCTTCAGGTAGCTCCCCCTCGCGCCCAAATGCGGTAGCCGATCGACCACGTCCTGGACCAGATGGAACCGGTCCAGGCCGTTTTGCACCCTCATGTCAAAGGCTGTCGTGATCGTTCCCTCTTCCTTGTAGCCTCGGACGTGCAGGTTCTGGTTGGTCCGGCGGTAGGTCAGCCGGTGGATCAACCAGGGGTAGCCGTGGAAGCCAAAGATGATGTGCTTGTCCTTCGTGAAGAGCGAGTCGTAGTCCTCGTCGCTCAACCCGTGGGGGTGCTCGCTGCTGGGCTGCAGCTTCATGAGATCGACAACATTGACCACCCGGATTCTCAGTTCGGGCAGATGCGCACGCAGGATCGAGGTAGCAGCCAGGATCTCCAGCGTGGGCGTATCTCCGCAACAGGCCATCACGACGTCCGGCTCGGCGCCTTCGTCGTTGCTGGCCCATTCCCAGATGCCAATCCCTTCCGTACAATGCACGACCGCCGCATCCATGGCCAACCATTGGGGCAGTGCGTGTTTCCCCGCAACCACCACATTCACATAGTGCCGACTGCGTAAGCAGTGATCGAAAACCGACAAGAGGCAGTTGGCGTCGGGGGGAAGGTACACCCGCACTATGTCGGCCTTCTTGTTGACGACGTGGTCGAGAAAGCCGGGGTCTTGGTGAGTGAAGCCGTTGTGATCTTGCTGCCAGACGTGGGAGGAGAGCAAATAGTTCAGCGAGGCAATCTTCCGCCGCCACGGCAGTTGCGATGTGACCTTCAACCACTTGGCGTGCTGGTTGAACATCGAATCGACGATGTGGATGAAGGCCTCGTAGCAGTTGAACAGTCCGTGCCGTCCGGTGAGCAGATAACCCTCTAACCAACCCTCGCACTGGTGCTCGCTCGGCATCGAGTCCAGCACGCGTCCGGCGGGCGCGAGGAATTCGTCGTTCTTTAC
>PLIG01000178.1 GCA_003139255.1 Acidimicrobiaceae bacterium
CTGAGCAGATCGGCGTCGCCTAAGTACCAGCAACGTGCCACCGGCTCCTAAGGCAATCACCGCTATGACGAGTAGCTCAATCACGTCAGCGCCTGTGAAGGGGAGTGGTGTGGAAGAGGTTGCGTGTGATGCTGGCGAGGCTGGTACTGATGACTGAACCTGCTGAGTCGACTGAACCTGCTGAGTCGGAGGTGGTGTGCAACCCGTATAGCAAGTCGAGTCAGCAAATGCAGGGCTCGCCAGACTCAGACTCATGAACATGAGGAAGCCACTAGATATCAACTTGGTTCTCATCTTGCTCCTTTACTCACGCCTGTGAGCAGGTAGACCACCAGGGCGAGGACCCACAGCACCAGGAGCGTACCGGCCAGTCGACCCAACGTCGAGGAGACTAGTCTTCGAGCTACTCGCCGAGACTCCCATGGCCATGCGGGTTCGAGCACATCGTCCACGGCATGGCGCAGGTGCTCCTCGGAGATGGCCATAGTGTCTCCCAGCATCCGTTGTACGCCTCCGGCCCGACGATGACCACCCCGAGATGCAAACCCTTGGCGCGAGCCCCACTGACCATTACTCCCCGGTATGTCTCCACTGACGCAAGATGGTCATGTGGCCCGCCATCCACCGAGCAAGGAGACCGTCTGGGAAGCCACTGAGAGTCTGCGGCGCTTGTTGGTAGCGGTCGAGGCCGGGGAGCTTGAAACTCTCCAACCCACGCGACGTCGCCCTACTGAGGCGTCTCCAGGGCGCGCTTGTGGGCTGGGAGACGGTGCTTGGGGAGACGACAAAGGGCCAAGACCACGGGGAGTGACGCCCCCATGCCGTTCAACGAAAGGGTCGGCGTACAGAAAACGGTCGATGAGTACCCGTACTCAAGAGCGGCGAGCGGCTCTTGGACTGTGAAGAAGTGGCGAACAACGCGGTTCACACCGAGCTACCCGGGCTTCGACGTGGAAGTTCTCGATGGAAGTGGTGACCCGGTGCATGGGAAAACACTTCTGGCCACTGTCCGAGCTGGCTATGAGTCCGAGCTACTCCCAGCTCCCGCTCCCATGGCTCGCAACACCCTCAAGACGCCCCCCGCAATCTACGCGCCAAGTACGAGAACCAAGCTGACCCTGCCACAGCTAGAGCGTCACCTCTTCGCTGCTGCCGACATCCTCCGGGGGAAGATGGACGCCTCGGAGTTCAAGGAATACATCTTCGGGATGTTGTTCCTTAAGCGGTGCTCGAACCAGTTCCCGTAGGCTTTGGGCACCGAACAACACCGAGGGGGACTCGCCAAGATGTCCGACTGGCTCGACAAGATCACGGATTTGATTCGACGGAATGACGCTGCGAAGCGCAGTGCCGAAGATGCTCATGTCGAAGCGGAGCACAAGGCCCGACAGGACTTCGAGATCAGCCGGGACCATCTCAGCGATGTCGTAGAGCCGGTGCTCACCGAGGTCGCTGCGCACCTCAATGGACTCGGGAAAGCAGCGCAGGTGATCCCGTCCACAAGCATGGACGCGGTACTCGGCGACGCGTTCGTCTACCGGCTGGTGTTCGAGCCGGAGCACAACCGCAAGGCCGAGCTGGTCTTTGGCACCGACAAGGCGACGGGCACAATCCATGTCTCGGCGAGGCTGCCCGGTGTGTCGGTGCCCGATGAGTGGGTTACAGCCGACGGGCTTACCGCCGATGCCACCCGAGCCCGCGTTTCGCGATTCGTGATCGAGGCCATCAGCAAGGCCGCTTCGCGCCCAACGGTCGATCCGCGACTCTCCTGAAGTCGGGACGGCACCGGAGGTAGCTCTTCGCGTTCGCCCTAGTCGATCCCCGGCACCGTGGGTCCAGCGGTCGCGCCTGCGGAGCTGGGGAAGGACCTGTAATGGCGGTCCTCTTCGCCAGCTCCTGGCGCATCCTTGCGGGTGGTTGTCAGCCCTCGCGCGAGATGTCCCACGTCGCTGCCACGTCGGGGTTGTCATTCGTGTCAAGGAGCGTGACTCTGTGCCCCGCTGCCTGAAGCCTCTGTTCGATGTAGCCGATGACTGCCTCCACCGGAGCGTGGTCGTCGGCTAGGTCGGTCCCGAGGTCCTCCCACCAAATGACTTCAGGTTCACTACCTTGAGGCGTGACGAACCACACCATCCAACTCTTTTCGTACTTGATGAGTTCCGCACTAGTGGCGGTCGGGTGATGGGACAGCACGACGTGTGGAGGGCGACCTGAGGACACGGACGTAACCCTACGGGGAGTGAGGCATCGCGGGGTGGATGACTTGAGGTTGCTCAAGCGTCGTGCAACGAGCGTGCAATAGCGGTGCGGGGAACGGTGTCAACCTGTGTCACATGGTGACGCTCTGAGCAGGGACGACGCTTTGGGCGTTACCTTCACCTGGGGCTGAATCCGAGTTGAGGGGCTAGTACCCGCAAGGGCGTAGGGGTTCAAGTGAGGACGAACTGACAGAACGGATACCCCCCTGCCCAATGGCACCGCTCGTTTCGCTGGTGTGAACTGGAAGCTCGGTGACGACAGAATCCGGCGTACCCGAACCCGAGCCTGGCAGGCGTCGTCACGTTCGCCAGGGGCACCGCTGGACGAAGCTCAACGTCCGCCGACAGCTCAGAATCCTCGACGCACGCCTGGGTCATTGGCCATCTTTGCGCGAGTACCGAAAGTTGGCCGAGCGCGATCATCGACTTCCCCCAGCCGACGACGTCTTGCGGGTCCATGGCTCCTGGTCGGCTGCACGGATCGCCGTTACCCAGACTCAACGGGTTCCGAGCCTACGGACACTGCATCGCTCGTACATGGCGGGTGCCACGCCTCGTGAACTCTCCGAACGCATTGGCGTCTTCCACGACACGATCCTCATCGCGTTCAAGGAAGCCGGTCTGCCACTCTGTAGCCATGCCAAGGTTGCGGCTAAGCGTCGGGAGCATGTTGACCGTCGACTCAGGGCGGAGATCATCAACACCTTCCGAAGGACCGGGAGCATCGCTGCGACTGCTCAGTTCACCGGTGCGAACAAGGAGCGAGTGCGCCGAATCCTCGCGGAGGCAGGCGTAGACGTGAAGGCGTATCGATCATGGCAAGTGAATCGTGGCGGGGTCGCCCTTGGTTTCAGCCCTGAGGAAGCTCGCAGGGCACTACGACGGGCTGCACGGAACACCCGAGGTCGTTTCACGCGCAAGCAGTACCAGGAGCTGGCCAAGACCCGAACGTCCTCGGGTCGAGCATGGCCGTCACCAGACACCCTCGCGAAGGCGCTCGGGGTGTTCACATGGAACGAGGCTCTGACCGCTGCCGGTTTGTCCACCGGCCCCTCAAGCGGAGTCAGGAGTCGTCCACGGGACAAGGAGCTGGCAGAGATTCGCCGACTGGCTAAGCGGCTGAAGCGACCGCCCACCATGTCCGAATACGACGCGAACAGGGGAGCGGGGTTGCTCACGGCGCAGGCGTTGACGAAGCGAACTGCCGGGTGGCGGGACATGCTGGAGGCCTCTGGCCTCGGGCCTCCCAAGTAGCAGGGCGCTATACGAGGACGTGTGCCTGCCAGCGTTTCCGACAGTCCTACTCCACGCCTGGTGATCGACGATGCACGACGACCACCGGACATCGCGCATGGAGGACGCAGTGCATGCTCACCGAGCCCAACAACATGTCGGCGAACGCCCCGTGTCCATGGCTACCCACGACCAGGAGATCCGCGTGTTCCGCAGCGGCGATGAGAACCGGAGCGGCGTGGCCCTCAACTACGACCTGACGCACCTCAAGACCATGATGGGGTCCTAGGACGCTCTCGACGACCTCAGTGAGCATCTTCCGGGCTTGTTCTTCTGGAACCCAGCCCGGTGGCCCCTCCGGTTCGCGGCCCCAATACGTCGGCCACGTCCAAGCTGTGATTACTTCCAAGGAGGCGTGGGCGAGCTTGGCCTGAGCAGCCGCCCATTGCAATGCGTCGACGAACTCAGAGCCGTCGACACCTACGACGATGACGCCAGTCTTCTCAATGCCTGCGTTCATCTATCCTCCATGCTTCTCTGGGAGCCGCTAAGCGATTTCTTGGGCGCAGTGAGAGCCCTACGAAGTAGTCTTGCCTGCAGCCATTGGTCGCGCTAGGGCCGAACGTCCAGAGCGAAAAGCGTGCCCCCGGTCTTCGTGTCGTCCTTTGTCCCTCTCCCCATGTAGAGCGGCGGGCTGACTTTACGGATCAGCTGACGGACGAAACTGTGGCTGTGGTTAGGGGCCAGGTTTGTTCCGTCCTGCATCAAATAGGTCCAGATTGCGTACTTCTTTCCGGCAGTTGGTGGGGAGGGGGAGGGCGGCTCTGAGACCATGAGTGGGCCTGGCGCTTAGGCAGCGAGGTTCAGCTTGCCCCTCAGGACCGCGTGTACCACGTGGAAAACTCGGGAATGTGCGCGCAAGAAAAGAGCGCCCAGGTCAGCTCTGATTTTCAGGCGTCATCGGGGACCGAGGGGTTCGGCTCCTCCGGTGGAAGGGGCCACAGTCCCCAGCCCCTCTCCTCATCGGCGTTCCACCGGAACCGAGACCCGCACTCCTGCTGCGGCTTCGAGGGGTTCTGTGGTTCGCAGATTGCCACGGCACCATCCGGGATGGGCAACTCCGGGAATCGGAGCACCCCCCGCCCACAAGCGGGACAGGGGTATTCGGTCATGGGCTCAGGGTATGCGACGGCCACGGGATGGGTACGTCAGATAGACAGTCCTTCCCCGGTTCTTACACGCACATCACCGAAAACTCCCCTTTTCGACACCCTCTGTTGCACACGCGCTAACTGGTAGTGCTTCGAAGCCCTATCGCTCTACCCGGCGGAGGTCGCTGGGGACTGCATCTCGGGGCAGGCGATCATCCCCCCGCTCGTCGCCGGTGGTGATATCAGTGTCGGGACCGAGGTGGACGACGTAGACGACGTGGACCCAGGAACCGGCTCGGGTGGCGTGCCGGGTGCAGGTGTCGGCTCGGGCACGGGCGTGGGCGTTGGCGATGGTTCGGGGAAGGTCACGGTGTCGATGACGGCACCCGAATCGTCGAGCAGCTGGAGCGTTGCCCTCACTTCGTACGGCCCGTCGCCTGTCGACGCCACTGATGGGTCGATCTGGCTGGCGAGGACTGCCACACCGCCGACCGGCGACATCAGGTCGGTTGACCCATCAGCGAATGTCACCTGGACGTTCGCTACCTCGGAACCGACCGACACAGCGATCCACCAGACCGGCGTACCCTCCACGACTCCAAAGGCACCCGAGGTCGCTGCAAGCGGTTCGGTGGCGGCACTTGTCCCCGTGGCCGTTGTGGTTTCGGTGCCCGGAGCGTCAACCAAGATTCCTTGCCCGATGGCGGTGTCGTCCGACAGCTCCACTGACACCTCCGGGGTAACCGAAGAATCCGCCCCCTGTCCCTGCGTCCCCGATGAGGTGGATCCCGATGACGACCCTGATGGCGGCGAGCTGGCCGGGATTGGGCCGCAGGTGCAGGATTCGGTCGAGGAAAGGCGATAGGCCCGGATAGTCACGCCGTCTGTCGTCGTGCGGGTGAACAGATGGGTGGCGCTACCCAGGCTGGCGCTTCCGGTGTTCGCCCCGGTCACGTCAGGTACGGCTGGCATCATCGGGCACGCGATGATGCCCGAGCTTGTTGGGTCCGAGGCTGCCGCGCCACCACCTGAACGAGGTGACGAGGGGGAAGCCGGAGACATCGCAGTTGCGCTAGCGACATGCACGTCACCTGGTTGCCTAGTGGCCGATGACGACAATGTTCCTGTGGCGGTGAACCCGACGCTCGTGGTACCAACCGCCACCGCCACGGCGACTGCCGCGACGAGGCGCGGGTGGCGACGTGTCCGGCCCCAGGCGCGGGAGATATCGACCCACCAGTTGTGCATCCGTCGTCTACCAGCAGTGCATCTGATGCTGGTGACGCCCAGGTTCTTAGGTTCCTTCGTTGCTGGCCGACCGTCGTCCCCTCCAGTGTGCATCGCCACCACCTCCGGGATCGGGCCTTGGTTTGCTCGACTTGAAAGTTGGACGTCGGTGGCGCGCACAAAAGTTCCCGACAGTACGCCCGCCGTTCATCGGTCAGCTGACGGACGGAAATCTGGCTGTGGCTAGGGTCGAGCATTGTTCCCGCCCGGCATCAATAGGTCGTGATGAGATGCTCTTTGGCCCGAGGATGCCCAGCCAGAAGTGCTCGACATACCACGAGCGTGGGTCGTGGCCGAGCGTGTCGATCACGGGGTCAGGCCAAGCGACAATGCGCAACGTGTCGCACGCCTCGGGACTGTTGCGCTTGGCGACCGGGTCGGGATCGGCCAGGACATGAAGAAATGCGGTCGTCGCATCAGCGTGGCGACTCGGGTTCGCCGGCAACCTTGCTCGGCCCCTCGCACACGATCAAAAGTGTCCGCGGTGGACTAGCTCCGAGGTGGCGCGCCGCTTCCTCGTGAGCGAGCGCGACGGGGGGTCCTCGACACCAGGTTCCCCGAGGAGCACGGCGCCCAGGTAGCGGTGGCCTCGGGGGACGCCCAGAGCGAAGGCGAGCTCGGTTTCGCCGCGAAAGTTCCCGAGAAAGCAGGCGCCGAGCCCGGCATCGCAAGCAGCCAACAACATGAGGAGCACTGCAAACCCGGCGTCGACGAACCAGAACGGCACCGTCCATGCCTCCACGCCATCACCGCTGAGTGGCCCGAGCCCGCTTGCAGCCTTGTCGTCTTCGCCGTACCGATCGACGTATGCGCCGGGGTCCGTGAACACACAGATGACCACGGGCGCCAGGACGAGGCCGGGCCAACGCCGCGACCGTGCCCGCCAACCGGCCGTGGTAGTGGCGTCCCAGAACGCCTCCGTCTGCGCTGGTCCCTCCAGGACGACGGCGTCCCAGCCGCTTGTGTTGCCGGCCGACGGCGCCCGCCGGGCGGTGCCGAGGACTCGTTCCAGCACCTCGCCGGGCACGGGACGGCCCGAGAAGCTCCGTACCATCTTCCGTCGCCGCAGGACATCGGACAGCTCCATGCCCGCCGACGCTACCGAGACTCTTGGGTCGGCCGGCGTCGAGCGCCGCAACGCTCCTCCGGCGGGCGTGGAGGCCTGGAATGCCGACCGTGAAGGCAGAAATGCCGATCGTGAGGGACTGGAATGCCGACCGAACCGGTAAGGTTTTATTACGAGGCGGCACGGGCCGCCTCGGGGACATTGCTGAGGTGCCGACAACTGCGCTCGTCACCGAGAAAGGCGATCGTCACCGGGAGCCGGGAGCTAGGTAGCAGGAGGTCGTAGATGGCCACCACACGAGAACTACTGAGCCAGGCCAAAGGCTCTGTGCATGAGGTGCAGGGGGACGAGGTGGAGCCACGTCTCGCAGAGGTCGTGCTCCTCGACGTGCGCGAGGCGGACGAGTACGAGCAGGGGGCTCTGCCAGGGGCGGTGCACGTGCCGCGAGGGTTTCTTGAGTTTCAGGTAGAGGGGCGCATCCCTGACAAGACCGCACCTATCGTCGTGTACTGCGCGGTCGGCGCGCGCTCGGTCCTGGCGGCGAAGACGATGCAAGAGCTCGGGTACCACAACGCCGTGTCCCTCGCCGGAGGCTTCACGCGCTGGAAGGACGAGGGACGTCCCTGGAAGACCCCGCGGTCGCTCACCCCTGAGCAGCGCAACCGCTATCACCGCCACCTGCTCGTGTCCGAGGTGGGGGTCGAAGGGCAGGTGAAGCTGCTCGAGTCGAAGGTGCTGCTGCTCGGAGCAGGCGGCCTCGGCTCACCGGCCGCTCTGTACCTCACTGCCGCGGGCGTGGGGACGATCGGCGTCGTCGACATGGACGTGGTCGACGCCTCGAACCTCCAGCGTCAGATCCTGCACTCCATGGACCGCCTCGGTGATCGCAAGGTGGACTCGGCGAAGAAATCCATCGTGGCTCTCAACCCCGACGTCAACGTGGTCACCTATGACGTGCGCCTGGGAGCCGACAACGTCGAAGACATCTTCGACGGCCCTTCCGGCGACGGATGGGACGTCATCATCGACGGCACGGACAACTTCTCGACCCGCTATTTGGTCAACGACGTTTCGCTTTTGAAGCGCATCCCCGTTGTGCACGGCTCGATCTTCCGCTTCGAGGGACAGGTGACGGTGTTCGACCCTTACCGCGGTCCCTGCTACCGGTGCCTCGTGCCCGAGCCCCCGCCTGCCGAACTCGCCCCGTCGTGCGCCGAGGCGGGCGTGCTCGGGGTGCTGCCGGGGGTCGTGGGGTCGATCCAGGCAGTGGAGGCCATCAAGCTGCTGCTCGGCATCGGCGAGCCATTGGTGGGCAGGTTGTTGGCATACGACGCCTTGGAGGAGTCGTTCCACACCTTCAAGGTGCGCCGCGACCCCGAGTGCCCGGCATGCGCCGAGGATGCCGCGCCGATCGTGATCGCCGAGTACGACGAGCTCTGCCTTCCGCACGCGATCGAGCTGTCTGCGGCCGGCTGAGCGGAGCTCGCATCTCGCCCTGTCCGTGGTGCCTCGAACGCCCAGGCGCCGTAACCTGGCACGATGCCCCTCGAGCGCGACGGCGAGAAACTTGATGAGACCCCCAAGGTCGAGTGCGAGGCCGGGCAGGTAAAGCCGCACGAGGCGCGCCGCACCGACTCGGGAATAGAGATCGCGCCCATCTATCGGTCCGCGGACCTCGAGGGCTGGGACCCCCACGAGCAGTTGGGTGATCCGGGCGAGTACCCGTACACCCGTGGCATCTATCCCGAGATGTACAGGGGCCGGCTGTGGACGATGCGTCAGTACGCGGGCTTCGGAACGGCGGAGGCCACCAACGAGCGGTTCCGCTTCCTCCTGTCCGCCGGGCAGACCGGCCTGTCATGCGCGTTCGACCTGCCAACGCAGATGGGACTCGATTCCGACCACCCACGCGCGGAGGGGGAGGTGGGAAGGGTCGGTGTGGCCATCGACTCCCTCGCTGACATGCGGCTCCTGTTGGCAGGCATTCCACTTGCCGAGGTAACGACCTCGATGACGATAAACGCCACCGCTGCGATCCTCTTGTTGCTGTATGAGCTCGTCGCATCTGAACAGGGGGTGCCGTCCGCAGCGGTTAGGGGCACCGTACAGAACGACATCTTGAAGGAATACGTGGCGAGGGGGACCTACGTCTACCCGCCGCGTCCTTCGATGCGCCTGGTGACCGACACCTTTGCCTACTGCGCCGAACATCTGAAGTCGTGGAACACGATCTCGATCTCCGGCTACCACATCCGCGAGGCAGGGTCGACCGCGGTGCAAGAGATCGCCTTCGCCATGGCGAATGGGATCGCCTACGTGGAGGCGGCGCTGGAAGCCGGTCTCGACGTGGACGATTTCGCGCCCCGGCTCAGCTTCTTCTGGAACGCCCACAACTACCTTTTCGAGGAGGTGGCGAAGTACCGCGCGGCCAGGCGTATGTGGGCTCGGATCATGACCGAACGGTTCGGGGTCACCAACGAGCGCTCGAAGCTCATGCGCTTCCACACCCAGACGGGCGGCTCGACGCTCACTGCCCAGCAGCCCGAGAACAACATCGTGCGTGTCACGCTCCAAGCTCTCGCAGCTGTGCTCGGTGGCACCCAGAGCCTCCATACGAACGGCTTCGACGAGGCCCTCGGTCTCCCTACCACGCGTGCGGCCAAGATCGCGCTTCGTACCCAGCAGGTGATCGGCTACGAGTCGGGAGTGGCCGACACCGTCGATCCCCTGGCGGGTTCGTACTTCGTGGAGCGCCTGACCGACGAGATCGAGAAGAGGGCCTGGGAGTACGTCGAGCGCATCGACGAGATGGGCGGCGCGGTCACCGCAATCGAGGCCGGTTTCATGCAGGACGAGATCGAGCACGCCGCCTACGCCTATGCCAAGGCGGTGGACGGCTCCGAGAAGGTGCTCGTCGGGGTGAACCGTCTTGTCGACGAAGAGGTCGAGGTGACAGACGTCTTCCCGGTCGGGCCAGCCCACCAGCGCTCGCAGATCGAGCGCACCCGGAAGGTGCGCGCGACACGCGACCAGACGGCTGTCGAAGTTGCACTCGCTGATGTCGCTGCGACCGCACGTGGTACACAGAACTTGCTCGTGCCGATGCGCGAGGCACTTCGTCGGATGGCCACCCTTGGCGAGGTCTCAGATGTGCTTCGCGAGGCGTTCGGCGTCTACCGGCCGCAGCGCTGAGCTCTGCTCGTTCGTCAGTCCGAACGCGCGAGAAGGTGGTCGCGCAATACCGGATCGGTGGCCGCGTCGATGGCGGTCCACGCCAGGCCGATGGCGCCGTCGATGAACGCCTGGTCGGCAGAGGGACCGACACAGGAGTCCGCGAATTCATGCTGGTGGTTTACCGCGCCATGAGCGTCGAGACCGATGAGGGGATGGATCGAAGGCACCGACAGAGAGACGTTTGCCATGTCGGAGGAGAACGTGGGCAATGCCAGGCCTTCATCGTCGGCGTTGTAGCGCCTGCCCAGCTCCTCGGCGTTGTGTCGCCATGACGCGAGGAGAGCGTCGTCCGCGACGAACTGGGAGTAGGTGGGCGAGAGCGCGCGGATCTCGAGCTCGGTACCGGTCGCCAGCGCGCCGGCTTCGAGACAGCGCTCGATCCTCGGGCGCAGCAGAGCCAGGTCGTCGAGACTTCGCGCGCGTATCATGAAGTGGCCGATCGCCTCCTTCGGCACCACGTTCACGGCGTCGCCCCCCTTGGTCACTATTCCGTGGACCTGGTCTGCGGAGCGCAGGTGCTGCCTCAACAGTCCGATGCCGACCTGGGCGATCACGAGTGCGTCGGTGGCGTTGCGTCCCTGCTCGGGGGAGGCCGAGGCGTGTGCCTCTCGACCGCTGTAGCGCACTTCGAAGTGGTCGACGGCCAGGCAGCTGGTCCCGAGGCGGTCCTCGGGCCAGGGGTGGACCATCATCGCCGCATGGACCCCGTCGAACGCGCCACGTTCGAGCATGAGGATCTTGCCTCCGCCGCCTTCTTCTGCAGGGGTTCCGAGCACGGTCACAGAGAGCCCCGCCTCATCTGAGACACCGGATAGGGCGATGCCCGCTCCGACCGCGGCAGCAGCGATCAGGTTATGACCGCAGGCGTGCCCGACTCCTGCCAGGGCGTCGTACTCGGCGCAGACGACCACAGACACCGGTCCCGAGCCGGAACGTGCTCGCAGCGCAGTGGGCAGGCCACAGATGCCCGTTTCCACCGACAGACCGTTCATGTCCAGCATCTCGCCGACCCGCGCGGCTGCCCTCGTCTCCTCGAAGCAGGTCTCGGGGTCGTCGTGGATGTGACGGCTGAGCGCCACCAGCTCATCGCGCTTTTCCTCGACTATCCGGCGGGCAGAAGCCTTGGCGACTCGGGCGTCCATGGTCGTCACGAAGCTCTATCAGATCATGTGCCGACAGGCGCCATGGCTGGGGGTGGTCGTGATGAGGCGTGTCAATCGATCACGGCGACGATGTCGCCGGGCCCGATCGAGTCGCCAGCCGACACCCTGACCTCCTTCACCGTGCCCGCCTTCTTGGCGGTGACAGCGTTCTCCATCTTCATCGCCTCCAAGACGCACACGCTCTGGCCCACCTCGACCTCGTCCCCTGGGACCACGAGCACCTTCACGATCGTGCCCTGCATTAGCACGGTGACCATTCCGGACCCGGTGCCGGTCATCGCTGAGCGCGGCCTTGCCGATCTGACCCCGCTACGCCCGGTCTCTGCCGACGTCGTCGCCAAGTCTGGGACCCACAGCTTGACCTCGTAACGGCGCCCGTCCACCTCGGCCGTGACCTGGCGAAGGACCTTGGGCTCGGTCTCGCCTGCTCCCACCTCGCCGGGCGAAGCTGGTTCGTTAGCAGCGTCCCGGCCGAGAGTGGAGAGATCCAGGCTTTCCTCCACCCAATTGGTCGAATGGCGCGCCTCGGCGAAGTCAGGGTGGGAGAGGATGGCGAGGTGGGCAGGAACCGTCGTTGCAATACCGGAAAGCTCCAACTCACCCAGGGCGCGTAGCATCCGCCGACGGGCTGCTTCGCGATCGTGTCCCCACACCACGAGCTTGGCCACGAGGTTGTCGTAGAAGGGGCTTACGCTGTCTCCTGCCTCGTAGCCGCTGTCGAGCCGAACCCCTGGACCCCCAGGCACTCGCAGACGCGTGACGATGCCGGGGGAGGGCACGAAGCGCCCTTGCGTCGAGTCTTCGGCGTTGATTCGCACTTCGATTGCATGGCCGTCGAGCTTGAGGTCCTCTTGGGTGAACGCAAGCGGCTCTCCGGCGGCAACCCGCAACTGCCACTCGACTAGGTCGAGCCCGGTCACGAGCTCGGTGACCGGGTGCTCGACCTGCAGTCGTGTGTTCATCTCCAAGAAGTTGAATTGCCCGTCCTGGAACAGGAATTCGACGGTTCCGGCGTTCACATATCCACACGCTTGCGCCGCGTGCACGGCGGCGGCACCCATCGCGCGGCGCACATCGTCGGGGAGGTTGGGCGCCGGGCTCTCCTCGACGAGCTTCTGGTGACGGCGCTGACACGAGCAGTCGCGTTCTCCCAGCCACAGCGTGTGGCCATGAGCGTCGGCGAGGATCTGCATCTCCACGTGACGCGGCCAGTTCAGGAACTTCTCGAGGTAGATCTCGGGGCTACCGAAGTAAGCCTGGGCCTCACGTCTGGCGGAGGCCATGGCCTCCTTGACCTCTCCTGGGTCGGCCACGACCTTCATCCCTCGGCCGCCACCGCCGTGAGCCGCCTTTATCGCGATCGGCCACCCGAGCTTGCGCCCGAAGGCGAGAACCTCCTCGGGATCGGTGACGGGTTCGGTGAGCCCTGGCACGCTCGTCACGCCGGAGGCCTCGGCTGCCCTGCGCGAACTGATCTTGTCTCCCATCACCTCGATGGCCTCTGGAGGTGGACCGACGAAGGTGACCCCGCTGGCGGCGACCTGACGGGCGAACTGAGCGTTCTCGGCGAAGAAGCCGTAACCGGGATGCACCGCGTCTGCGCCGCTTCGGGCGACCGCGTCGAGTAGCGCAGGGGAGTTGAGGTAGCTCTCGGCCGTGCTTTCTCCCCCCAGCGCGTACGCCTCGTCGGCCATCCTGACGTGAAAGGCGTCTCGGTCCAACTCGGAGTAGACGGCGACCGTGCGTACCCCCAGCTCTCGGCACGTGCGGATCACCCGCACAGCGATCTCACCGCGGTTGGCAATCAAGACCTTGTCGAACACTCGCGACCCCTTGGGTTTGCGAGCCACCACACTGGCACGCACGCGACAGCGTGCGCTAGCGCCTTGTGGGCGTCGGGCCTGCGTCGACAGGGCGCGACCGCTTAGGGTACGTGTCATGTCCACGGGGGCCGATCAGGTGTGTTTCGTCGCTGAAGACGGACCGCCGGGAACCCGTTTTCGTGAGGTCCGGAGGTTCGCTGAGCTCGACTCCACGAACCGCTACCTGGTGGACGAGGCAATTGCCGGTGCTCCGGATGGCTTGGTGGCGGTCGCGGGCTACCAGAGCGCGGGCCACGGCCGCCTGGGGCGGCGCTGGGAGACGCCGCCGGGAGCGAACCTTCTCGCTTCTGTGCTGCTCCGGCCGCGTCTCGCCCCTGATGAGCTTCACCTGTGCACGGTCGTGCTCACCCTTGCGGCCGCTGATGCCTGCATCGAGGTGGCGGAGCTCGAGCCGCGCATCAAATGGCCGAACGACCTCTACATCTCGGAGCGCAAGCTCGCTGGGGTGTTGGCGGAATCGGTGCCCTTGAGCCCTCCCGACGAAGGGGCTCCAGAGCGCCAGAAGCGTCACGGGGGCCGTTCGAACCGGGCCAGGCAAGCGGACGCCGATCGGATCGTTGCCGACGAGGGCCGGGCCGTCGTGATGGGGCTGGGCTTGAACGTCCGATGGCCACCACCCGATGCGGCGCTCTCGCAGGTTGGGAGCTCCGAGCCGCCTGTTCCCGACGAGCTCGCCGGTATCGCCACCTCCCTTTGGCGCGAGGCCCGGCCGGAGTTCGAACAGCGCTTAGACCCGCGAACCCTTCTCGAGCTCTTGCTCGGGGCGCTCGAGCACCGCGTCGACGACCTCTCGTACGCGGACGGCCGCAGGCGCCAAGCCGCCGAGTACCGACGCCGCTGCGCCACGGTCGGAAAGCGGGTGAGAGTGTCGGTCGGTGAGGAGACGTTCGAAGGCACCGCCGTGGACGTGAGCGCCGAAGGGCATCTCGTCCTGGACGCCGGAGCCAGCTTCTGCACGATCACGGCGGGCGACGTCCTGTACGTCGATTGAGGCCGTCCGAGGGTCGGGTCATGCGGGTCCCTCCGTCTACCATGGCTGTGCGTGAACCTCCTCGTGACAGGCGGCGCCGGGTTCATCGGGTCGAACTTCGTGCACCACTGGGTCGAGCACCATCCCACAGACCGCGTAACCGTCTACGACGTGCTGACCTATGCAGGCAACCGGCCGAACCTCGATGACGTCGAGGACCGGATCACCTTCGTGCAAGGCGATGTTTGTGACGGCGATCTCGTGCTCGGTACCATCGAGAGCGAGAAGATCGACACGGTGGTCCACTTCGCCGCCGAGTCCCACAACAGCCTGGCCGTCTTGGACCCGGCCCTATTCTTCCGAACAAACGTCCTGGGCACCCAGACCTTGCTCGAGGCGGCGCGCCAAGCGCGAGTATCGCGGTTCCACCACATATCCACCTGCGAGGTGTACGGGGACCTTCCCCTCGACTCCTCGGAGGCGTTCAACGAGGAGAGCCCTTATCGTCCGCGCACGCCCTACAACGCGTCGAAGGCGGGCGCAGACCACGCGGTGCGGGCATACTGGGAGACGTTCGGGCTGCCGGCGACGATCACCAATTGCTCGAACAACTACGGGCCGTACCAGTTCCCCGAGAAGGTCATACCCCTCTTCACTGCCAACGCCCTCGACGACAAGCCGCTCCCGCTGTATGCCTCGACGCAGAACAGACGGGAATGGCTTCACGTCGTCGACCACTGCAGGGCCATCGAAGCCGTGCTCGAACGCGGTCGTATCGGGGAGACCTATCACGTGGGAAGCGGGGTGGAGGCGAGCATCTCCGAGATCGCCGACGCGGTCTTAGAGATTCTGGGAAAGCCCTCATCGCTGAAGAAGATCGTTCCCGACCGTCCTGGGCACGACCGTCGCTACTTGCTCGACTGCACGAAGATCGCAAAGGAGCTCGGCTGGGAGCCGACGGTCGAATTCGACGAAGGGCTTCACGAGACCGTGAATTGGTACGCCGCCAACCGCGCCTGGTGGGAGCCGCTCCTCGACAGGGTCCCGGTGACAGAGACAGCTTGGGGACCTGGGCGCGGGACCGAGGAAGCGGCGGCGCCGGCGGACGAGGCCTGAGGCGGCGAGAAAGGTGCGCGTGCTAGTCACCGGCGCCGGGGGGCAGCTCGGGCACGACTTGGTGGAAGCCCTTTCGGGCAAGGTGCCGTCGGGTGGGCTCCAGGGTGACATCGCGACAGGTCGACTGGGTATGCGCTCGGCGTGCGAGGTCACAGGCGCCAACCACCGCGCGCTTGACGTAACCGACCGCGACGCGGTGCTAGGCGCGGTGGAGGGTGTGCGTCCGGACGTCGTGGTGCATGCGGCCGCCTGGACTGCAGTTGATGCTTGCGAGGGTGATCCCGACCGAGCGTTCGCCACGAACTCGCTGGGGACGCGAAACGTTGCCGAAGCGGCCCGTCGATTCGCGGCGCACGTCGTCTACGTCTCCACTGACTACGTCTTCGATGGAACGTCCACCCTCCCTTATCACGAATGGGATGAGCCATGTCCTGTGTCCGTGTACGGGCGCAGCAAGCTCGGAGGAGAGCGTGAGCTCGACCCAGGAGCCACGATCGTGCGCACCTCGTGGGTGTGCGGGGCGCACGGTGAGAACATGGTCCATACCGTGCTGCGCCTTGCCGCGGGCGGTGGGAAACTGCGTTTCGTCGACGACCAACGCGGTTCGCCGACCTTCACCGCCGATCTCGCGGGAGCCATTTGCACCCTGGCCACCGAGCGCCTGTCGGGGACCTTCCACGTGACGAACCAGGGCGTGACGACCCGCCATGGCTTTGCAGCCGCCGTTTTGGCTGCGTCCGGTGACGACCCGTCGCGTGTGGAGCCGATCCCGACGGCGGAGCTGAAACCGCCGCACCCTGCTCGGAGACCCGCCAATTCGGTTCTCGACAACGCCGCTCTGCGGTTGGCGGGGATGCCCCTGTTGCCGGATTGGCATGACGGGCTCGAGCGCTTGCTCGAGGTGCGGACCGACTCCTGGCTCCGGTGATGTTGTCGCGCTACCGGCTGACTCGGCAGATCTGGTGGTGAGGTCAATGACGCCGTGTTCCTTCGCGGACACCTCGACCGCGGACACCTCGACCCGCGCCGCATCCGTCGGCGCGGTCGTGGTCAACCACAACGCGGGAGAATCCCTCTTGAAGTGCGTGGCGTCGCTTCGTGCCGAGGGCGTGGCGGAGCTGGTGGTGGTGGACAACGCCTCGAGCGACGGTTCCCCCGATGCCCTCGCGAAGGCCGATCCCGAGGTGCAGATCCTCAGGACGGGGGTGAACCTCGGCTACGGGGCGGGGGCGAACCGCGGGCTTGCATCTGTTCGCTCTGAGATGGTGCTCGTGTCCAATCCCGACGTCGCTGTGCATAGCGGAGCTATTGGCGCGCTCGAGAAGGCCCTCGCCGCTGACGCCACGATCGCCATTGCGGGCCCGCGCGTCGAGGAGCCGGACGGCACCCGCTACCCCTCGGCGCGACGGTTTCCCTCCCTCGTCGATGCCGTCGGCCACGTGGTGCTCGGCCAGCTGGTCCCGGGTAACCGATTCACCGACAGGTACCGGATGGAGGACCTGGACTTGTCGGAGCCCACCGAGGTGGACTGGGTGTCCGGTGCGTGTCTGTTTGCTCGGCGGCGTGCTTTGTGCGAGCTCGGCGGGTTCGACGAGGCGTACTTCATGTACGCCGAGGACGTGGACCTGTCTTGGCGAGCGCGCCAGGCCGGGTGGGGGGTCAGCTATGTCCCAGAAGCGGTGGTGACACATTCGCAAGGGCTTTCCACCTCCCAGCACCCCTATCGCATGCTCGTCGCCCACCATCGCTCGGCATACCGGTTCGCCTCGCGAAGCACCAGGGGTTGGCGCCGGGCGGCGCTGCCGGGTGCGGCCGGGCTTCTCGGAGTCCATCTTGCTGCGGCGTGTGTCAAGCAGGCCGTCAGGCGAAGAGCCAGCGAAAAGGTGATTGAGCGGGCACCGGACTAGGGTGGCGAGCCGATCATGGCCAACAGGGGCACCGGGAGATGGGTGGCGCGCGCCGGCGCCACGGGTGGTGGGCGGACCTATCGCGGCACGGCCCCGACACGCTGGTACGCGATCCTCGTGCTCATCTGCCTGCTCGGGGTGGCGCTGGTCGTCTACAGCCGCTACGAGCGCCAACACCCTGCCGCCGCCGTCCAGCCCGTCGTGGGCAAAACCCACTGGTACGCGGCATTGGCTCTCGATGTGTGCGGGGACCTCCAATCGAACCTGCCCGCCAACCCCTCTTCGAAGGCAAATCCGGGCATCAAGACCGCTGGTGATGGCGTCATCCGAATCGAGCCGACCAGCAAGGTCGACGCAGGTGCCAACGCCACCCTCGGGCGCTTCGTACGGAGCTACCCCGGGCTGGAGCTGACCTCGAGCACGCTGAAGCTGCCCGAGAAGGGCACGTACCACAACGGCGATACATGCCCGCCGGGCACGCCTGACGCTAACAAGCATGCAGACGTGCGGGTGGAGATGTGGTCGAGCTTCAGCGGGGCGGGATCGAACAATCCGGTGACTGTGAGCGACCCCTCGAGCCTCAGGCTCGCCAACGATCAGCTCATCACGGTCGCCTTCGTGCCGCCGGGTGCGTCGGTCAAAAAGCCCAGCGCGCAGACCATCACGACCATGCTCGACTTGATCTCGCCTTCGACTACCAGCACTACCACGACCCCGTCGACTAGCACCACGAGTACTTCGTCGACCAGCACGACCCCTGCGTCGACAACCACCACCAAGCCGTGACAGAACCGTGACAGAGCCGTGACAGAAGTAGTGACTGCCGAGCACCTCAGCCGAAAGGGAAGCGGACCCGTCCGCGGAATTCGTATGAAGTGTGACGGCGGGCAGCCGGGCACGTGAAGGCCATCGTCCTGGCGGGCGGTGAGGGGACGAGGCTCCGTCCCCTCACCTGCACGACACCGAAGCAGCTGCTCCCGATCGCCGAGGTGCCGATGCTCGAACGTGTGCTCTCTCGGCTCGCGCTCCACGGGGTCGACGAAGCAATCCTGTCGCTCGGGTACCGACCCGATGCCTTCCTCGCGGCCTATCCCGGCGGTGTGGCCGCCGGGGTGAGGCTGTCGTACGCCGTGGAGCCCGAACCCCTGGACACGGCGGGGGCCGTCCGCTTCGCAGCCGACGCTGCAGGCGTGCAGGAGACCTTCGTCGTCGTGAACGGGGACGTGCTCACTGACGTCGACATCTCGGGTCTTGTCGCCTTTCACCGTCGGCACGGCGCGGCGGCGACGATCCACCTGACTGCGGTCGATGACCCGTCGCGCTTCGGCGTAGTGCCCGCCGACTCCGAGGGAAGGGTCATCTCGTTCATCGAGAAGCCTCCGCCAGGAGAGGCGCCGACGAACCTGATCAACGCCGGCACGTACGTGCTGGAGCCCGGCGTGCTCGAACGGATCGCGCGGGGCAGGCGAGCTTCCATCGAGCGCGAGACGTTTCCGGCTCTGGTCGCGGAAGGGGTGCTCTACGCCCAGGCGAGCGACGTCTACTGGCTGGATACGGGGACTCCCGAGGCCTACTTGCGCGCCAACCTCGACCTGTTGGACGGGACCCGAGGGTCGCTCCCGGCTCCGGGCGCGCGCAGTCTGGCAGAGCAGGTGTGGGTGCTCGGTGCCCCCGACCTGCAAGGCGAGGTGGGTCCTTGCACGTTGGTCGGGGATCGAGCTCAGACGGCCGCCGGTAGCACCGTCCGCCGAAGCGTCGTGGGCGCGCGCTGCAGCGTGGAAGCCTCGGCCGTGGTCGACGGTTCGGTGCTGCTGGCCGGTGCTCGCGTCGGCGCCGGGGCGCGCGTCGTCGGCTCGATCATCGGGCACGGCGCTTCTGTGGGTGGGGATTGCGAGCTCGAGCCGCTGACCGTTGTAGGTGACCAGGAGATCGTGCACCCGCGGACCCACCTGGCCGGGGGCCGCGTCCCTGCCGAGGTGACAGAGTGACCGCGCCGCGCACAGGCCGATCTTCCGAGCCTTTCGGCATAGCAGACGCGCGCCTCGAGGTGCCGCTGTGACCCGCGACCGCCCCCGGGTGCTCGTCACGGGAGGCGCTGGTTTCATCGGGTCCAACCTCGTGGACCGGCTGCTCGCGGAGGGTCATCACGTGGATGTCGTGGATGATCTGAGCACCGGATCTCTGGCGAACCTGGCCGAGGCGCGCGCTGAGCCTGCGCACGAGATGACCTTTCACCAGCTTGACGTCCGCTCGGGCGAGCTCGTGGAGGTCATCGCCAGGAGCCGCCCCGCGGTGATCTACCACCTGGCTGCCCAGGCGGACGTCCGGGTATCGGTCGAGCGCCCCGTGTTCGACGCCGAGGTCAACATCCTCGGGACGCTACGGGTGCTCGAAGGAGCGCGCGCCGCGAGCGACGCCCGGGTCGTGCTCGCTGCGAGCGGGGGGACTCTCTACGGCGAAGCGCGTTCTGAAGACATTCCCGTGCGCGAGTCGCACGAGCAGCGGCCGTTGTCCTGCTACGGCGTGTCGAAGAAGTCGGCCGTTGACTACCTCTTCGCCTATCGCGAGCTTCACGCAGTCGAGTTCTGTGCCCTTGCACTGGCGAACGTGTACGGGCCGCGCCAAGATCCCAACGGGGAGGCCGGGGTGGTGGCGATCTTCGCCGACCGGCTGCTGCGGGGTGAGGCGGTGACCATCTTCGGTGATGGCGAGCAAACCCGGGACTTCGTCTACGTCGACGATGTGGTCGACGCGTTCGTGCGCGCGTCGACACGCGGCGGGGGCCTCCTGCTGAACATAGGTACTGGCCAGGAGGTGTCGGTTAACGAATTGGCGACGGTGATGGCCGATCGAGCCGGGGTGAGCACGCCCCCGGTGCATGCCACCCCGAGGCCGGGGGAGCTGCGCCGCAACGCCCTCGATCCCGAGCGCGCCGCGATCCACCTCGGTTGGAAGCCCTGGACGTCACTGGCGCGAGGAGTACAGGCCGTCGTCGACCACCTGCGGCGTTAGCGAGTGTCCAAGAGGCATGGCGATCAACGGAAGAGATCCTCGGCGGGGGGGCGGACCACCTCCGAAGAGATCGAACCGGTCCGCAGCCATTCGGGATCGACCCCGCGCACGACCGCCACAGGGATATGAGCCACTTTCCCCATGACGAGCTCGGCCGCCGACGCGAGCTCATCAGCCACGCAGATCTCGGTGGCCACGAGCTCGCGGCCGAACGAGTCGGCCGTTCCGCGCAGGTCCAGGATGGCTCTTACTCCCGCACAGCCGATCGCCACGTTCACGACGCCTTGACGCCAGGCCCGACCGAAGGTGTCGGAGACGACCACGGCGACCTCCACCCCGACAGCGGCACGCAGCCCGTCACGGATTCGCCTCGCGGAACGGTCTGGATCCTCGGGGAGCAGCGCCGCGAATCCCTGTTCCACGTTGGAGAGGTCGACGCCGGAGTTCGCACAGACGAACCCGTGCTTGGTCTGCGTCACGAGCAGCCTGCCGCGCCGGCGCAGGACACGCACAGCCTCACTCTCGATCAAGCGTTCGCGCTCATTCGGGTCCTCGGGATCCAGTGCCACGACCCGACCTTCGGCTTTGGAAACGATCTTCTGGGTGACCACCACGACGTCGCCGTTGACGAGTGCTGCGTGCCGAGCGATGTGCCGGGCGAGGTCGTCTCCCCGGCGGATCTCTTCGAGCCCGATCACCGGTATCACGGTCAAGGTGCCTGGTGTCTGAGGAGTTCGCGTCATCTCGTGCTCGAAGCGGGTGCCGCCGCACCGCCGAGCACCACGCGCGCCAGCGTGGTTGCATGCTCAGGGGTGTGCATGATCGTCGGCGTCACCACGCAGCGTGCTCCGGTCGCTTCTACCTCGGTTGCAAGGCCTGCGTCAGCCTCGTCTATGACGAGCGTGGCGGCCACCTGCGCGTACAGCCGCGCCACCCCCACCACCGACGACCCGTGTCCCAGCTCGACGAGGAGCCTGCCCGCGGGACCCTTCAGCGCGGCGCCGGCGACGATAGGGGAGACCGCCACCACGTCCTCGCGCCGAGCAGACAGAGCGTCTAGGACCCCGGGCACGGCAAGTATCGGACCGATCGAGACGACCGGGTTCGAGGGGCAGATGACCAATTTGTCGGCTCGGTCGAGCGCGTCGAGCACTCCCGGCGCCGGGCGCGACTGAGCCGCGCCGTCGAAGCGCACTGCTTCTACGGCTACGTCGTGGTGGCGCCGCACGAAGTAGTCCTGGAAAGAGATCTCCGGCCCCCCGGCGAGGCGGAGGCGGGTGCGCACCGGGTCGTCGGACATCGGAAGGAGGCGAGCCCCCACCCCGAGCGCGCTGGTGATCTCGGCGGTCACTTGGGACAAGGGAGCGCCGCTTGCGAGGCGCTGGGTCCGGTACAGGTGGGTGGCGAGATCCTGGTCGCCCAGACCGAACCATGTCTCACCGCCGAGGCGCTCGAGTGCTTCCATGACCTTCCACGTCTCACCAGCCAGGCCCCAACCGCGTTCGTCGTCGTTCAGACCTCCCAGGGTGTAGGTGACGGTATCGAGGTCGGGACTTATGTACAGGCCGTGAAGGACGGTGTCGTCCCCGGTGTTCACCACGGCGATCACATCGGACGCGCTCACGGCGCGCACCATGCCGCGTAAGAGGCGTGCGGCACCCACTCCTCCGGCGAGCGCGGTGATCACTGTCGACAGGCTATCGGGCCGTTGTGCAAGGCTCGCCGAGTGCACGCAGCTGGCAGCACCGATCACGACCTCCTTAAGGTGGCCCTCGATGCCACGCCCCTTCTGGGAGCGCGAACCGGGGTCGGCGCGTTCTGCGCCGGCGCGCTCGAAGCACTGGTGCAACGGCCCGAGCTCGAGGTGGCAGCCTTCGCCGTGTCTTGGCGGCGGAGGGGCGAGCTGGCGCCGTTGCTGCCCTCGCGCGTGCGAAGAGCTCAGCGCGCCATGCCCGCTCGTCCGCTGCACTTGGCGTGGTCACACTTGCCGGGGCCGCCCGTCGAGTGGTTCATCGGCCCCGTCGACGTCGTTCACGGCACGAACTACGTCGTTCCCCCGACACGGCGTGCCGGGCGCGTGGTGACCGTGCACGATCTCACCGCTCTTCGCTACCCCCAGCTTTGTGACGCTTCTTCGCTCCAGTTCCCGCGCCTGGTGCGGCGTGCTGTGGAATCGGGTGCCTGGGTGCACACTCCGTCGCAGTTCGTGGCCGAAGAGGTCGTGGCCGAGCTTCGAATCGACCCGAGCAGAGTGCGCGCCGTGCATCCGGGCATCCCCGACCGCGGCGGGGTTCACAAGTCGCAGAGCGGCCCCGACGCCGGGGCGCATATCGATCCCGTGCCGTCCGGCACGACGCGCTACGTGCTGGCGGTGGGCACAGTCGAGCCGCGAAAGGACTATCCCGCTCTTGTGCGCGCCTTCGACGTCCTGGCGGAGAAGCTCGACGATGTGGCACTCGTCATAGCCGGTGCGGACGGGTGGGGCGCCGACGAGTTGGACCTCGCGCTCGGAGCCTCGCGCCAGCGAGCGCGGATAGTACGGCTCGGTTATGTGGAACCCGCTCGACTCGGCCGGCTGCTCGCCCGCGCCGCCGTGGTGGCGTACCCGTCGGTGTACGAGGGATTCGGCTTCGTGCCACTCGAGGCGATGGCCGCCGGCATTCCGGTGGTGGCGACCGCTGTGGGGGCCATCCCCGAGGTGGCAGGCGACGGTGCCCTGCTTGTCGTTCCTGGCGACGTCGATGCCCTTGCCGATGCGCTCGGCACGGCCTTGTGCAACGAAGCGGCCCGTTCGGTTCTTACCGAGCGCGGCAGGCGCCGCGCTAGTTCGTTCACCTGGGAGGCGTGCGCCGCAGGGTTGGCGGACCTCTATGCGGCGGCTGCCCGATGAGCAGCCGGCCGCAGGTTCTGCTCGTCGTGGAGCAGTTGCGTCGTCGCGTTCCCGGCGGGATCGGTTCAATGGTCCGGGGCCTGCTCGAAGGGCTCGCGACATCGAACGGGGAATTCGAGACCGCGCCCGCAGTGACCCTGTTCGCGAGTCGTGCTCCTCGCGGGTCCGACCCGCTACGCGGGTTTGGCTGGCCGGTGCTGCAGAGCGCGTTGCCCGGTCCGCTGATGACCCGGGCCTGGGACCGGCGGCTGATCGACGTCCCGAAGGGTTTCGATGTCGTGCATGCGTCGAGTTTCGCCGCGCCGCCGGCGCGCGGTGCACAGCTGGCGCTGACCGTCCATGACCTGTCGTGGCGGCAGGTGCCGGAGGCGTTTCCCGCACGGGGTCGGAGATGGCACGAGGCGGCATTGCGCCGGGCGTTGCGTCATGCTGCGGTGCTCGTGGTCTCGTGCGAACCGGTTGCCCGAGACCTCCTCGCGGCGGGTGCGCCGCAAGACAGGGTGCGGGTGATCGCCTTGGGGTGCGACCATCTTCCGCCTCCGGACCTTGCCGGTTCGCAGGAGTTGCTCGAGCGCCTCGGTGTGGAAGGGGAGTTCCTCCTGTCGGTGAGCACATTGGAGCCCCGGAAGAACCTCTCGCGCCTGCTAGAGGCCTACGAGCTTGCGCGAGCGCGCCTGCCCGACCCGTGGCCTCTCGTGTTGGTGGGCCCGCGAGGATGGGGGCAGAGGGTTGTTCCCGGACCCGGCGTCGTCCTGGCGGGACACGTGGGGGCAGCCACGCTCGCTGCTCTGTACGGGCGGGCGCGTCTGCTCGTCTACGTCCCGTTGGTCGAGGGCTTCGGTTTTCCGCCTCTGGAGGCGATGCGCGAAGGAGCTCCGGTGGTGGCGAGCCGCGTGCCGGGCGCAGGCGACGCCATCATGAAGGTCGACCCCCTGGACGTCGAGGACATCGCGGAGGGGCTGGTGAGGGTGGCTACGGACGAGAAGGTTCGCCGGCAGCTCGTATCCTCCGGGCGCCTCCACGCGACCCCGCTCACGTGGGCCAGGACTGCGCGGTGTTACGTGCAGCTCTGGGACTCGCTCGCATGACCGGTTCGGTGACAGAGCGCGTCTCGGTGTCGCTCGACGTGAGCGCCGTGCCCCGACAGGCGGTGGGCGTTGGCAGGTTCGCCCTCGACCTCGTGCGTGTGCTGGCGCGTCGTGGGGACGTGGACCTCACACTGTGGTGTAGGCACGGCGACTCGGAGAGGTGGTCCGATGCGAGCAGTTCGCGCGACGAGCCGATGTCGGGCGCCCCGGGGGTACCCGCGATCGGCGAGCCGCCGGTTACGCAGTTGGCTGCACGCGACAACTTCGCTGTCGTGCGCGCGCGGGCCCCTTCGGCGCGACCGGTTCGCCTTGTCTGGGAGCAATTGCGCCTTCCGGGACTCCTGTCTCGCGCAGGAGTCGGCGTGCACCATGGGCTTCATTACACGATGCCCGAGCGCGCGAAGGTGCCACTCGTCGTCACTATCCACGACCTCACGTTCTTCGACCACCCCGAATGGCACGAGCGGACGAAGGTGCTCGTGTTCCGCCGGGCAATACGGGTGGCGGCGCGCTGCTCCACCGCCTTGCTCTGTGACAGCAGGAGGACCGCCGAGCGCCTCGAGGAGCTCTGTCATCCCGCAGGCCGAGTCTTCGTCATCCCCCTCGGTGTCGACCTAGACCGCTTCAGGCCGGCCGTGCCTGGCCATGACACCGCAGGCACCTTCACCGGCGTAGGCAGGAGCGACGAGGACCTCCTCGCGTCTTTAGGCGTGCGCGAGCCGTACGTCTTGTTTCTCGGTACCCTTGAGCCGCGTAAAGCTGTCCCCGAGCTCGTTGCCGCGTTCGACATCCTCGCACGTAGAGAGAGCGAATTATCTCTCGTTCTCGCCGGCAAGCCGGGATGGGGGGCCCAGGAGGTGGATCGACAGATCGCCTCCGCCCACCACGGCGATCGTGTCACGCGTGCTGGCTACGTGGACGACGATGCGGTGCCGGCGCTGCTGCGCAGAGCAGCTGTGATGGTGTACCCGGCGAAGGAGGAGGGCTTCGGGTTGCCGGCCCTCGAGGCTTTGGCCTGCGGGGCTCCACTGGTGACGACCTCGGGCACGGTGATGGCGGATCTTGCAGGGAATGCCGCGCTGACAGTCGCTGCAGGCTCGGTCGGCGACCTAGCCGACGCGCTCGGCACCACCTTGAGGGGAGAGGGAGTCGCCGAACGACGGAGACTGGGGCTTGACGTTGCCTCGCGCTACTCGTGGGAAGTCAGTGCCGACGCCCACGTGCTGGCCTACCGCTGGGCAGCAGATCAGCCGCGCAGCGCGCGGCGGTGCCGAGGGCAGCGCTGACCAGGCGTAGCGACCCGCCGTCAGGAGCAAAGCAACCCGCGGCTCCTCGGACGTCCACCTGCCAGCTCGTGTGCCCGTCCGCCGACGCTCTAAGCCTCGATCCACCGA
>PLIG01000025.1 GCA_003139255.1 Acidimicrobiaceae bacterium
GCCAACGGTCATCGGTCGATCGTCATTTCGGCATTCGTCTTCTCCAGCCATAGCGCCAACTTTGGGCAGATGTCGACCGTGTCACGGGCCAACTCCTCGAGGCTTGCCGGTACGATGCACTCGGCAATGATCGGATATCCCCAGTCATCGAGCTTGACCAGTTCTGGTAGGAGTTCCGCACAAAGTCCCCTGCCGTCACAGGCAATTCGATCGACTCGGAGTCTGACGGGATTGCTCATCGAGACTTCCCAGTTGGGAGTGGAAGTACGAAGTCCTTCCCGGAGGCCGTACACCACCCCTCCTCGTGCTGAACCACCTCATCGTGGAATACCTCGAGTGCCGNNCCTCCAGCTCCTGGGCGATGGCCGGTAGCCCGAACTTGCAAGGTCCGCACTGGCCTGCGGACTGCGACGCCAGATAGCGAGCCAAGCGCGCCGTCTCGGTCACGCCGCAGGCGCCGGCAGGAAAGGCGACGATCAAGCCAGCGCCCAGGCCGACCCCCAAACCGAGAGCGCTGAATGGAAGCGCAATGGTGGTATCGCTCGGAAGCCAGGATCCGAAGTACCCACCAACGAGAAGGGCTTGCAGCGGAGCCGAGAGTCCGCCGCCAAGGGCGAGGATGTCAGAGACGGGGGTGCCGATCGCCACCTCGTGCACGCCGGGACGGGCAACAGACCCGATCAGGGTCACGAGCATCGATCCTGGTTCCTCTGGCGTCCCAATCTGCCGGTACCACCTCGATCCGTGACGACACAAGAGAGCTAGGTGGGCCAGGGTCTCGACGTTCTGCACGAGGGTGGGACGGCCGCCGACGCCGCGCTCACTCATCCGAGGCGGCTTTCCCAACGGCACCGGCCTACCTCGGTTAACCCAGTTGACCGCCGCGCTCGCCTCACCGGCCACGAAACGTTCGGAGGCGGTGACGACCCGGATCGGAACCCGGTCAACGCCCATTTGGAGTCGTTCGTCCACGGCGTAATCGACCATTGGCCGCACATCTCGGTGCACGACCATGATCACCTCACAAGCCATGACGATGTCGGCGGCAATCGTTGCACCTTCGAGCACCAGGTGAGGCGCCTGGGCGAGGAGCACCCTGTCCTTCATGCTGGCCGGCTCCCCCTCCGTGGCATTGCCGATCACCACCGGTTGACGGGTTTCCGACAACACTGCTCTCATCTTCTCGCCGGTCGGGAATGCGGCCCCCCCACGACCGAGGAGTCCTGCGCGTTCGGTCTCGCGCACCATGGCGACTCGCCATGCACTTGACAATCGATTCGATGCCAATGCGCCATGGCGTTCCAGGTGGGCCGCGAGCCCCTCGGGTCCAGCGCCACCATCAGTCAGGATGCGCCGCACATCCGCGGCCTCAGCACAAGACTTGGCCGAATCAGACAGCAACCGCCCTGACACCATCACCCACCTCCAATTCGTGCAGTCCCGAGGCATCGGTGTGCTGGTGGTGCGGGTATGGATCTCCGCGATACCCCGTCACCTCGTACCGCTGCCAGGACTCTGGCTCCAAGGGCCACAGCCACCGCGCTGGCCGACCCCCACACCAGAGCGGCAACCCACCAGATACCCATGTCGCCCCCGGCACTGACAGAGTGCATGAAGGCGAGCGGCCACGCCAGGTAGGCAAGCCAGTGCACCACACGCCAAAGTCGATGGCCGAGGCGTCGTCGAGCCAAGCTGGTGAGAAGGACAGCCGCTCCTAGGTCAACGGCCAAGGTGCCCAGTCCCAGCGCAAGGGGACGGTAGCGAGAGGTGAAGGGCAGGATCGTTGCCCACCACCCGATCGACACATAGGGATCGAGGATGGCCGTCGCCACATGAAGGATGAGCATGGCCACGGCGAAGAGGGCAAGCGTGCGGTGCAACTCTGCCACCTCGAACCTGGGCATCGCCATTGAGGACGAGCCGAGACGCGTCGAGATCCCCAGCACGAAGACGGCGGTGAAGAGCAGCAGCAGGACGAGGCCACTTCCGCGCGATACGAGCCACATCCAAGGCAGATGATTGGATGTCGCGGCGACGGCGCTCATGCCACGTTCCTCAGTGCGCTGCTCCGGAGCCCGAGAGTGTCCGGCATCGTGATGTCAATTGGGCCGTCGTCCCGAGCAGGCCAGGGGCCCACCAGCTGTACGGATCCATCGTGCCCGACCAGGCGTGCCGGAAGGCTGGTCGTGATGAGCCACTGTCGGGCTTCCTCTCCTCCGACGATGAGCGCCGTGGACGCGGCATTGGCGGCTATGCAGGTGGGAGCGGCGACAGTCGCCGTTCGCCATGAGCCACCAGCCGGAGCACCCGTGCGCGGGTCGATGATGTGGTGGACTTCCCGCTCACCACGCATCCAACGCCGGCATATGACCGATGACGTTGCCAATGCTCCATGCCACAGACGAACGTTCTGCGTCGACGAGCTCTCGGTCGAGTCGGGGCTTTCGGCAACCAGGATGGGCCAGCCATCGGCGGGACTCTGTCCAGCGACAGCTACGTCTCCTCCCAGACTCACCAGCACTCCACCTGCCCGACCGATGGCCCGCATGGCCGATCGTGCGGCGCGATCCGAGCCGAGTCCCTTGGCCGTCGCTCCGAGATCGAAGACAGTCCCATCGGGTCGCTTGAGAATTTGGCCATCGAGTTGAACAGCGCTACAGCCGGGAGCGGGATCGCTCGCGGCTGCAGGGAGCTCGCCCTGAGGCTGAAGAGTGGAGAAATCTCGGTCGTAGCCCCATGCCTTGAGTGCTTGCCCGATGGTGGGGTCGACCAATCCACCGGTCCAGTTCGCCGCCGCCAACGCTGCCGCGATTGCCTCGGCGAGTCCATCGCTCAAGAAGAACACGTCACCCCGGGATCGATTGAGCCTGGAGAGCTCTGACTCCTCCCGGAACCGGCTGGCCTGCACATCCAGGGCGACGAGCTCGCGATCGACGGCGTCGAGCGCATGAGCCAGCTCCCGAGGCGGCCACACAACTACACGTGCGGTCGTACCGAGGGCGGATCTCTCGGCGGCGCCAACGCCGGGTTCTCCCAACAGAACAGGCTCCCATGCTGGAATCTGCTCCATCGACTTCCGTAGCTCCGACATCACGAATCTCCCGAACTGGTTGCGACGACACGTCCAGTACCTCCGGTGGCAGCGGTGACCGAAGAAGTGCCGGCAACCGAAGTCGTGACTCCGGAGGCGCTCGTCGTCACCACCGGAGTCGTCACCGAAGGCGCCCGCTGGGAGACTCCGTTGACCGAGCTCGCCGTACCTCCGGTATTGGTCACGGCGGTCGTTCCGGCGGTTGCCACCGGTATCGTGCTCGCCAGCGCCCCGGTGGTGGCTCCGACGCCGACGATGAGTGCACCGAGCGACCAGTTCGACATCCGGCGTACGCGCCGAAGGCCGCTGTCGCGCACCGACTGGGCTGTACCTCTGTCTGGCTCCACACCCGATCCTGGTAGGCGCGATCGCCTCTGACCTTGCTCATCCCGATACCTCTCCATTTCGTCTCGCTTTCTCGGCTCATCCGCCACATAGGCGTGCCACCATTGTGCGGTTCGGTTGATGAGCCCAAGGTGAGAGAAGTATGAGACCGGCTCACATAATCCGGAGACGGAGCTGGCCGCCCGGTGCCCTCCATGAAATTGCCTCTAGCCTGGGCGTATGCGTGTGCTCGTGGTCGAAGACGACCAACGGATGTCGAACCTGCTGAAGCGGAGCTTGGAGGAAGAGGGGCACGCCGTCGATGTGACCAGTGACGGGCCAGACGGTCTGTGGATGGCCAAGGAATTCCCTTACGGAGCGATCGTCCTCGATGTCATGTTGCCGGGATTCGACGGTTTCGAACTCTGCCGGCAACTTCGCGAAGCCTCGGTCTGGACCCCGGTGCTGATGCTGACCGCCCGAGACGAGATCGGTGATCGGGTACGGGGTCTCGATGTCGGCGCCGATGATTACCTTGTCAAGCCGTTCAGCCTGCTCGAACTGGCAGCACGCCTACGCGCCATATCGCGCCGGGACGATCGAGCTCGTCCGACCATCCTCGCCGTAGGAGACTTGCGACTTGACCCGTCGGCAAAGCGGGTGTGGCGCGGGGACGTGGAGCTCCAGCTCTCCCCCAAGGAGCTGTCGCTTCTGGAGCTGTTCCTGCGACATCCGGGAACGGTGCTCTCCCGTTCGCAGATCATCGACGCGGCATGGGACTTTGCCTACGAGGGCGGATCCAACGTCGTGGACCAGTACGTGAAGTACCTCCGCGACAAGGTCGATGTCCCTTTCGGGCGCCATGACATCGAGACGGTGCGGGGCATGGGCTACCGGTTACGTGCTGAGGTTGACCAGTAGCTCATGTCCATACGCTTGCGACTCGCCATCGTCTTCGCAATTGCCTCGGCAATTCTCCTTGCTGTCGGGGGATGGCTCTTCGTCTCTGTTCTCTCGTCGTCGCTCATGAACTCGATCGACTCGCAGCTCGCTGTCCAGGCCGGCCACGGGTCGAGCTATCTCACCTCGAACCCGACCATTTCAGCCACAACCTCCGGAACCAACGCGCCGGAGTATGTGGTCCAGGTGATCGACGGAGCAAACCGTGTGAGAGCGTCCAGCGCCGAAGCTGGCAATCAGCCGATACTGCTACCTGCGGTCCTCGGCCAAGCCCGAGCCCACGAGGTATTGATTACCCAGAAGCACGATGGCGAAGACCAGCGCGTGCTCGCACAGCCGTTCCCAGGACGAAGCAGCTGGTTGGTTCTCGCCGGCGTGTCGCTCGAATCGTTCGATACGACGATCAGCCGAGTGACCAGGGAGCTCGCCTTCGGCTGCACCCTGTTCGTGCTCGTTGCCGCCTTGGGAGCTTTCGTTCTAGCAAGGTCCGCTCTGAGACCGGTTGAGCGACTCCGGCGCGAAGTTGCAACTCTGTCTGAGCGGACCATCCCCGAAGCCGTCGGGGTGCCTCGGACGCACGATGAGATCGCTGACCTGGCGACCACCATGAACAAGCTCTTGATGCGCCTTCGAAGCTCCCTCGAACGCGAGCGAAGCCTCATTGCCGACGCCAGCCATGAGTTGAGGACGCCTTTTGCCGTTCTCCGGGGCGAGCTCGAGCTGGCACAGCGACCCGGCCGAAGTCGCGAGGAGCTACTCCGCGCAGTGACTGCAGCCGCTGAAGAAGCCGCCCGCCTCAACAGGATCGCCGACGACCTCCTCTTGCTATCACGGGGTGATCAGGGTCAGCTACCCGTGCATCCTGAGGTGACGAATGTCCACCAATTGCTCACGAAGATCGCCCACCACGCAGAGGGCCGGCTCCAGGCTGCTGGGATTTCGCTCAGGGTTGATGCCCCATCATCCCTGAGCGCGATGCTCGACCCGGACCGAATCCGTCAGGCGATCGACAATCTGGTCGACAACGCGCTCAGGTTCTCCCCGATTGGCTGTGACATCACCCTGGCCGCTCGGGCCCACGATAAGGATCTGGAGCTGGAGGTGGCAGATCACGGTCCGGGATTCCCGGCAGATTTCCTTCCTCACGTTTTCGAACGCTTTCGTCGCCCAGACTCCAGCCGATCACGCAATGAGGGCGGTGCCGGTTTGGGTCTCGCCATCGTCATGACGATCGCCGTCGCTCATGGCGGCACGGCCACGGCTGTCAATCGGCCAGAGGGCGGTGCCATCGTCCGTCTCGTCCTGCCGAACGCGATTGCCCAAGCCTGAGCGCGCCGTTTGGCTCCATGACCCCGGTACACCCGACGCGGGCCTCGATCCGCAGCCCAGAGAAGTTCCCTGAAACTGCGAAATCCATCGAATACCCCGAGACTCAGCTCATCCAGACTGGCCGGAATCTGCTTCGGCAAGGTCCTCGCGAATCGTGAAGGGTCCAAAAC
>PLIG01000198.1 GCA_003139255.1 Acidimicrobiaceae bacterium
TTATCACAAGCGGGACTTGACCCGTCTTCTCTGTAACTGACGAGGGGTATCGGGCTTCGGCGGCGACGCGTTATCAAAAGCGGTGTCTCATTCGTAGTTGATAAGCACGCCGGGGATCATCGGCGACTCCATTCGTCGGTGTTCTCGACGACCTCTGCCGCGATCGCTTCGAGCTCGCCGATCAACTCCCGGAGACGCTTGGTGTTCTCGAACAGGGGTTGGTAACGCTCGAGCTGGGATGGGCTGAGTGTGCGCGTGACGGTCTTCGTGCCGACCTTGTGGATCCACGTCGGGTAGGGCCCGTGGCGCTGCGCCGGATCACTCGAGCAACGGCATGTGGGCGTGCCGCAGCGTGTCATCCGTGTCACCAGGCTCCCAGGCGGGCATAGTCCGAGCTTGGCGATCTCGGCAACGATCTGGCGCTGGCGGCGCTTGGCTTGCTGTTCGACCGACGGCATGCCCTGTTGTTACCCGCCGCCGGCGATCCGCCGCTCGATGCCTTGAATGGCATACATTCAAGGAGAGGGTTGCGACATCCGGCTTCTCCGATGGGAGGGAGCGTGCTCGTTCAGAAGGTGCTGATGCCGGTCACGGGCGCAGAGTCCTTCACGCTTGTCACCGAGGAAGGAGAGGTGGTCGAGCCTGTGGAGCGTTACCTCGCCTACCTAGCGGCGCTCGAGCGCTCACCGAACACTGTGCGCGCCTACGCCGTCAGCCTGAAGCTGTGGTTCGAGTTCCTGGCACGGACCGGGAAGAACTGGGAGGCCGTCGGGATCGAGGACGTCGCCCGCTTCGTCGCCTGGCTGCGGGCGCCGGCCGACAACGTGGTGGTGCTCGCCGACGGGAGCGGCATGCGTCGCCCGGCGACGGTGAACCGCTACCTGGCAGGCGTGTTCGGCTTCTACGACCACCACGCCCGTGCCGGGCTCGGGGTGGCGGCCGAGCTCGTGGCATGGCGGCGCTCGAGCCGTGGCTCTTACAAGCCGTTCTTGCACCACGTGACCAAGGGCCGGCCCATCCCGACCAGGCCCGTGAAGCTGCACGTCGAGCGGCGGGCACCGCGCACCTTGCAGACCGAGCAAATCGTCGCAATCCTCGCCGCCTGCGAGCACCTGCGCGACAGGTTCTTGCTGTCGCTGCTCGCCGAGACCGGCATGCGCATCGGCCAGGCACTCGGGCTGCGCCATAGCGACTTCGTCTCACGTCGGCGCGAGGTGCACATCGTTCCTCGCCCCGACAACGCGAACGGGGCACGAGCCAAGATGCGCTCGTCGGCAGTGCTGCCCGTCTCCACTCCGCTCGTGCGCCTCTATTCGGAGTACATGCACGCCGAGTACGGCGCGATCGACTCAGACTACGTGTTCGTGAACCTCTTCGCCGGCAGGATCGGCGAACCGATGAGCTACCCGACGGTCCAGCAGCTGATCGTCCGCATCGCGGCGGTGACCGGAATCCCCTTCACCGCGCATGTGCTTCGTCACTCACACGCCACCGACATGATCCGCCAAGGTGTGCCGATCGAGGTGGTCGCCCGTCTCCTCACGCATCGCTCCTCTACGACCACCAGCCAGACTTACGTACATCTCGAGGCGGCCGACATCCGCGAGGCGCTGCTGCGGGCGGGGGTGTGGGAGCGGGAGGAGGCGGGCAGGTGAGCCCTGCCTCAGCGGCAGCGAGAGCGGAGGCGCTGCAGCTCTCGCTCGTAGCGTCGAGGGACACCACACTCGACGGGAACTGGGCAGACGACCACTGGGACGCGGCCCGCCTCGGCATCCCCACCCGCCGCGGGCGCGGCCGGGCCCGCTTCGACACGATCACCCAGGACTGGCTGCGTGACCCGGCCAAGCGCTGGTCCCGGTTCCGCCTCGCCACCGGGTGCGCCTTTCAGACCGTCTCCGCGGGAGCTTTGGCCCTATCGCGCTTCTCGCGCTGTCTCACCGAGTGCCACCCTGAGGTCTCCGATCCCGCCGGCATCACCCGGCCGGTGCTCGAGGACTACCTGGCATGGCTGCTCTTGCAGGGCTACTCACCAGCGACACGGGCCCTGTCCTGCTCGATGATCCGGGTCTTCTTCGACGCCTGCCACCGCCACGGGTGGCTTCCCGGCCTCGTGCCCGGCGCGACCATCTACGTCGAAGAGCTCCCTTTCCACCACGACGAGATCGCCCGCTTCATCCCCGAGTTCGTCATGGCCCAGCTCGAGTCCGACGAGGCTCTGGCCAAGATCCGCTACCCGACCACCCGGCACCTGGTGATCGTGATGATGGAGACCGGGCTGCGCGGCGGGGACGCCTGCAACCTCATCTTCAACCCCGTCGTCGAGGACAGCAGCGGCTGGCCGTGCCTACGCTTTATGGCTTCCAAGGTCCGCTCGGAGCAGCTCGTCCCACTCTCGGCCAGGGCGGCGGCGGCCATCTCCGCCCAGCAGGACTATGTCAAAAGCCACTGGCCCGCTGGAAGCCCGTGGCTGTTTCCGGGGATTGCCGACAACGACGACGGCTCGAAGGCCTACTCGCATTCCAACTTCACTCGCCAGCTCGTCCGCTGGTGCGAGGTCATCGGACTGCACGACCAAGCCGGCCAGCCCGTGCGGGTGACCGGCCACCAGTTCCGCCACACCCTCGGGACCCGGCTCATCAACCAAGGGGTCCCCCAGCACGTCGTGCAGAGGCTCCTCGGCCACGCCTCGCCGAACATGACGGGTCACTACGCCAAGGTCCACGACACCACGATCCGTGAGGCCTTCGACAGCTACCAGCAAAAGCGCGTCGACATCGCCGGCGAACAGATCGGCTACGACCCCGACGGCCCCACCGCTTCGGCCGAGTGGATGAAGCACAACTTGAACCGGGTCCGCGACAGCCTCCCCAACGGCTACTGCGGCCGCCCCGCCCAGCAGGACTGCCCACATCCCAACGCCTGCCTCACCTGCCCTGACTTCCAGACCACGCCCGAGTTCTTGGAGATCCACCGCCATCAGGCCGTCACCAACCGCCGCCTTATCGCCCAAGCCGACGCCAAGGGCCAGGTTCGACTGTCCGAGAACCTGCGACATGTCCAGACCAACCTGGAACGGATCATCCCCGCCTTGGAGAGGATCGCCGACGACACCGAAGGCGAAAACGGCCGTGCCTGACAACGCTCATTTCCTCGCCAAGGCCAACGCCCGGCGCCACGATGCGGCACTCGCGGCAGCGCACGAGGCGATCGAGCGCCTCAGCCGCGAGGGACGGTCCGTCAACTTCGAGGCTGTCGCCAACGCAGCTGGCGTCTCAAGGGCTTGGCTCTATCGCGAGCCAGAGATCCGCGAGCTCGTCACCCAGCTGCGAGCGCTGCCGACGAGGACGACTGCGCGCGCTGCTCTGCGGGCGAGCACCGACTCGCTACGCCAACGCCTCGACACCGCCCGAGACGAGATCTCCCGTCTTCGCGCCGAGAACGACGCGCTGCGCGACCAGCTCGCTCGTCATCTCGGAGCTCAACGCGTGCAGCCTCTCCGCCAGCGGCCGGGCGGACCACGATGACATCGACGAACCGCTCCGCATGCTCCCGGCGGCGACATGTCTACGCTGCAAAACCGAGTCTTTACAAGGGATTCCAGACCCAGGGCTTGTGATAACCGTCGATCTGTCGCGGCGAGCATCCCGAACTGG
>PLIG01000108.1 GCA_003139255.1 Acidimicrobiaceae bacterium
AGCTCGATCACGAAGAGCACGTAGAGCCCGTAGAGCCTGTCGCACAAAGTGATCTGGGGCCACGCAACGGAGAAATGCTCCCGCCAGGATGGCCGTAGAGGCCTTGGAAGTCGCAGGGCGGTCAATTTGGACCCCCGCTATTGCCTTGCGGGAAGCCTCCATGGGTTTTGTGCGACGGGCTCCGTAGTGTCCGAAAACTTGATGTGCCCATTACGTAGGGAGTTCGTATTCGTGGATCAGCCCTCCGAGCCGAGAATGATTCGGGCCGTGGAAGTCCCTATCCAATGGCACGATGGAAGTTTCGGACACTATGGGGTCTCCACGGGTTAAGGAGGGGAGTCTCCACAAGCCCTGGTCAGAGGCCGTGGATGGGATTCTCGGCACCCNNGCCCGGAAGATTGCTCGCCATAGCTTGGCCGCCGTGCGCGACGGCGATGGCCTTCACGATGGCGAGACCGAGTCCCGCACCTCCGTTGCCTCGAGAACGGCTCGCGTCGGGGCGGCGGAAGCGCTCGAAGGCGTGGGGCAAGAACTCCGGAGGGAAGCCGGACCCGTCATCGGCTACCTCTATGGCCAGATCGCGCCCCAAGACACGCGCCGAGAGCAGGATCTCGCTTCCCGCTGGGGCGAACCTGAGGGCGTTGTCGACCAGGTTGTCCAGCGCCTGCCGGATCCGGTCGGGGTCGAGACGCGCGCTTAGCCCCGTCAAGGCCTGGACCCTGCACGTCACCTGAGCAGCGCGGGCTCGGCTGGCGGCACGTTCGGCGCTATCGCTCAGCAACCGTGCCACGTCGGTTGGCTCGACCCGCAGGGGGAGCTGCCCCTGGTCGCTCCTCGTCAGCAACAGGAGGTCGTCGGCCAGCCTGGTCAGGCGCGCCGCTTCTTCCGATGCGCTCGTTACGGCTGCCAGGAGCTCCTCCCGGCTCCTCCCGGGCCGGGAGGCGAGCTCGAGCTCGCCCCGGAGCACGGCAAAAGGTGTTCTCAACTCGTGGCTGGCGTCGGCTACGAGGTTCCGCTCCCGTTCGAGGGCGCGCTGCAGTCGCTGCAGCAGATCGTTCATGGTCTGTGCCAAGGCGGCGATTTCGTCGCGGGTCCTAGGGACCCCCACGACCGAAGGGGAATCGCGTTCCGATAGCGCGGCAACTTCACGCCGGAGCCGCTCTACGGGTCTCAGCGCGGCCGTTGCCAACCCGTAGGCGCCCAACGCTGCAATGGCCACGAACACAGAGCCGCCGGCGGCAAGCTCGCCTACCACCCGGTTGATCGTCCTGTCGAAGGATTGGAGCGAGACGCCCGCGACGGCAACCCAACCGCTTCGTGTCGTGAACGGTTCGGCGAGGACTCGTTCATGCTCTCCGCCACGCTCCCGAGTTACGAAGATCTGGCCATTCCTTGCCCGGTTGAGGTCCGCGCGGGAGAGGATCGGACGATTGCCAGCTTCCTCACTGGCGGCTCGCACCTGGCCTGTCTGGTCGACGAGCTGGATCATGTATTCGGGTGGGTTGGTCGCTGTTGTCGCGGGCGCAGTGGCCGGGCTCGACGACGACAAATACTGGGAGGCCTGAGCGGCTTGAGCCGCCAGCTGCGAGTCGATCGACGACATGAGCGATGACGAAAGAACAGTGACGAACAGCCAACCGCCGAACGCGAACAGGATGGCCGAGGCGAGGGCGAACACCACCGCCAAGCGCAGGCGGATTGACATGGCTTACTCGTCGACCTCGTTGCGGAGGCGGTAGCCCATACCCCGGACGGTCTCGATGTCATGGCGGCCGAAGGGCGCGTCGATCTTGTCCCGCAGGTACTTCACGTACTGATCAACGACGTTCGACGTGCCGTCGTAGGCAAAGTCCCACACGGCATCGATGATCTGCGTGCGAGTGAGCACTGTGCCGGGGTGCCGGAGAAACAGCTCGAGAAGGGAGAATTCCTTTGAGGAGAGCTGGAGTTCGGTGTCATCCCGCCACGCGCGCTTGCTGGACGGGTCGAGCCGCAGGTCGCCGACGGAGAAGACTACCGGTCGAGGACGGTCCTCACGGCGGGAGATGGCCCGCAGCCGTGCGGCGAGCTCGAGAAGGCTGAACGGCTTCACCAGGTAGTCATCGGCTCCGACGTCGAGGCCTCGGACCCGATCGCCAACCTCATCGCGCGCCGTCAGCATCAGAACCGGCATCCAGATTCCGGCTTCTCGAAGCCGCCGGCAGAGCTCGAATCCGTCAAAGCCCGGCAACATGATGTCCAGGACGATGGCTCCGTAGGGAAACTCGGTCGCCATCCACAGCCCGTTGGGTCCGTCGCCGGCCACGTCAACCGCGTGGCCCTCCTCCTCCAGGCCTCGCTTCAGCAGGCTCGCCATTCGAAGGTCGTCCTCGACGACGAGCACACGCATGTCGCAAGGCTAGAGGGCCGAAGATGTGAAAGCGATGAGAGCCCAGGTGTAAGGCCGAAGAATGTGAACCTTTCACATCTTCCTCTCACGAGCAGCTCATCTCGCAAGGCGCACACTCCGACTGACAGATACCGAAAACTGAGCCAGAAGAGGAGCAAAGAGATGGAAGAGCACTCTCGTAAGCCGGATCGCAGGAGGACGCGCCTGCCGGGCTCGGTCGTAGCCACAGACCCAAGTCGGCTCGGGTCGCCCCGAGAGAGCGGGCTCCAACGTCTTAGACGGCTGTCGAACTGGTCGCTTGCGGCCTTGGTGGTCGGTGTCGGCGCGACGACGGCAGCCCTGGCACGGACCATACCGGCGACGACCAGCAGCACCGTCGCGGTGGCGACTCCGAGATCCACAACAACCTCGTCCACCACGGGCAACCAGNNAAGGTCACCAGTCCGGTTGCAACCTCGAGCGCCTCAGGCGTTTCGGCGTCGACCGCGGGTGCGTCGAGCGTCGGCACTTCGTCATCGAGCGCTGGACGTGCGACATTCGCTGTCTCGAGGGACTCGTGATGTCGTTGCTTCAGACAGTCGAAGCTCGAGCCTCCGCGTGGGAACGGGTCGACGGGAGCGAGACTGGTGTCGCGATGGCCGAGCGAGCTGCGCTCGGCACGATGGCCCGTGTCGTGGCATGGCCCCCAGAAGCACTTCCCATGGCGCTCGGCGCGGTCGATCGAGAGCTCGAGGCGCTCGAGCATCAGGCGAGTCGGTTTCGCGGCGACTCTGAGATCTCGCGCCTCCATCGCTCCAAGGGCGAGATGTTCCTCGTGAGTGATGGGCTCGCCGAGGCGATCGAAGCCGCACTGGCGGCCGCTCGGTGGACGAACGGGCTCGTGGACCCGACTGTTGGTGGGGCGCTCGTGTCGTTGGGCTACGACCGCGACTTTGCCGCGATCGACCGCGACGGCGACCCCTCGGACCAACCACGTCTTCCGGCTCCCGGCTGGGGGTCGGTACGGCTCGAAGGCCGTATCGTCCATCTGCCTCACGGAATCACGTTGGACCTCGGTGCGACCGCCAAAGGCCTCGGTTCAGACCGGGCCGCAGCCGCGGCGTTCACCGACATGGGACGTACGGGGGGAGTGCTCGTCAGCCTTGGCGGCGACATCGCAGTCGCAGGACGATGCCCCCAAGGAGGCTGGCCGGTCCTGGTGGACGAGGACCCGATCGCGCATGACGGATCGCAGGCACAGGTGGTGCGCTTGATCGAGGGTGCACTGGCGACCTCGTCTGTCGGGTGCCGGCGCTGGCGGCGAGGGGATCAGGATCTGCACCACATCATCGACCCACGGACCGGTTCTCCCTCGACCGGTCCGTGGCGGACGGCGAGTGTCGCCGCGCTGACTTGTGTTGTCGCCAACGCGGCATCCACGGCACTCATCGTCGGAGGCGAAGAGGCCGAACGCTGGCTCTCCGAGACCGGGCTGCCCGCACGGCTCGTCGGGCATGACGGCTTGGTGCGCTTCGTTGGATCGTGGCCCCGAGACGACGGCGGAGCGCTCGACATTCCACCAGTCGATTACCTCGGAACCCCAATCAGGGCCCTCAGGAGCACATCATGAGTGCCGTCGCTACTGCGACGACCGGTTTGCCCTGGCTGTGGCTCGTGTCGCGTGGCAGTGGACTCGTCCTGCTGGTCCTTTTCACTGCGGTTGTCGTGCTGGGCGTGTCCACGCGCCTGGGATCGGCACCGCGAGCATTGCCGCGGTTCGCCGTTGCCGAACTGCACCGCACACTGGCGTTGTTCGCCGTCGCCCTCCTCGTCCTCCATGTCGTCACGGCAATCCTTGACCCGTACGTCAGGATTGGCTGGTGGGCAACGGTGTTGCCCTTTGCCTCGCACTACCGGGCCCTCGCTCTCGGCCTTGGCACGTTGGCTGTCGATTTCGGCGCGGCGGTGGTGCTGACGAGCCTTGCGCGTCGACGTCTGGGGTTCCGGCTGTGGCGTGCGGTGCACTGGCTTGCGTACCTGTCGTGGCCACTCGCGTTCGCTCACACACTCACAGCAGGCGGCGACATGGGTATTTGGTGGGTAGCCGGCCTCGTGTGGGGATCGGCCAGCGCGGTTGCCGTCGCCGTCGGGGCCAGGGTGCTGGCCTCGATCCGCAGCGGGGCCGTCAGCCTGTCACGTGGCTCGGTGCTGTCTAAGGTTCCGAGGATTCCCGCCGGAGCAAGGGGTGCGTGATGCCGACACATGGCCTCGTGCTACAGCCACGCGCCCTGCCACGAGAGGAACGGGTGGAGGTCTCCCGGCTCCTCCCAGATGGCACCGCGAATTGTGCAGGTCTCGCGGACCACCTGGTCCGTCACGGCGAGCTCCCGCCGTCTCGAAGGTCGCTCGCCTGGCGCGAGACGATGACCACCGAGATCGAACACGCAGGCCTGGTCGGCCACGGGGGGGCTGCATTCCCGACGGCGAAGAAGCTGAAGGCGGTGATCTCGCAGGCCAGCCGAGCCGTCGTGATCGCCAATGGCACCGAAGGCGAGCCGGCGAGCGAGAAGGACAGGACGCTCCTCACTCGCGCGCCTCACCTGGTGCTCGACGGGGCATCGGTTGCCGCTGACATCGTGGAGGCGAGCGAAGTTCTCGTGGTCGTCCATCGTGACGTTCGGGCAGCGGTCGATGCCGCCGTAGACGAGCGACGCAGCGCTGAGCTTGATCGTGTACCTCTTCGCGTTGTGACAGCAGCCGATCGGTTCGTCGCCGGCGAAGCGAGCGCCGTAGTGAATTGGGTTGCTCGCGCCAGGCCGGTGCCATTGGGCAGGCCGCCGAGGACGAGCGAGCGCGGGCTGGACGGCCGGCCGACGCTGGTACAGAACGTTGAGACCCTGGCCCACCTGGCGCTCATCGCCCGTCACGGCGCAGCCTGGTACCGGGCGCTCGGTACGCCTGATGAGCCGGGATCGATGCTCGTGACGCTTCTCGGCGCGCTCGAGGAGCCCGGCGTCCGCGAGATCGAGATCGGGACTTCGGTCGCCGAAGTGCTGGCGCGAGCCGGGGGTCCAACCACTCCGCTCCAGGCCCTCCTCGTTGGCGGCTACTTCGGGAGTTGGCTGCCCGCCCACCCCACGTTGTCACTTCCGTTCAGCGCCCGAGGGTTGGGGGCAGGGCTCGGGGCGGGACTAGTCGTGGCCTTCCCGACCGATGCATGCGGTGTGGCTGAGACCGCCAGGCTCGCCCGCTATCTGGCGTGCGAGTCGGCGGGTCAATGCGGCCCCTGCCTCTTCGGACTTCCGGCCATCGCCGACGAAGTGGAGAAGCTGGCTGAGGGACGCTCCAACCGGTTGGGAGATCTTGAGCGATGGCTCGTCGAGATTGAAGGTCGAGGTGCCTGCAGCCATCCCGACGGGGTCGCGCGCCTCGTAAGTAGCGCGCTCAGGGTCTTTGCCGTCGAAGTCGCCGAACACCTCGAAGGCTGGTGCACGGGCGAGGGCGAGCGCCATGTCCTGCCGATCCCTCCTGGGGGTTCCCGGTGAGCAGCCGAGTGCGCATCCGCGTCGATCGAATCGCTTGCGACGGAAGGGGCCTCTGTGGAGAGATCCTTCCTGAGCTGATCACGTTCGACGATTGGGGATTCCCGATCATAAAGGAGAACCTCGTGCCAGAGGATCTCGACGGCGTCGCCCACGACGCTGTCGAGTTGTGTCCGAAGTTAGCGCTTCGGCTCGAAGCGCTGGAACAGGAGTGTTGCTCGTCAAAGGTCGTCCGAACGTCGGTGGTTGCTACGTCTTGGACTCCCAGCTGACGAGGGTCGGCCGGCACCCCGACAGCGACATCTTCCTCGACGACGTTACGGTCTCGACGCGTCACACTGAGTTCGTGCGTCGGGGGGTTCGGTACCTATTGCGTGACGTCGGCTCGCTTAACGGAACCTACGTAAACAGGGGGCGCGTCGAAAAGGCGATCCTGTCTTCGGGTGACGAGGTCCAGGTAGGCAGGTTCAAGCAGGTATTCGTGGCTCTTGCAGGCCAAGAATAGGGACGATGTTCGCAGCGGTCCGAGTCGGCGCGCTGTTGGAAGCCAAAGCCATTCATCCAGGCAGAAACGCACATAACTTGGGTTCGGGTTGTTGTCTGCATACGCCGCCGTTGCGCTCATCCTCGGAGGGATCGTCATGGTTCGCCGCGACGCCTGATTTCAAGAGACACAGCTTCTACTCAGCCTCAGAGGCGTCTTCCCAGTTTGTTGTCAGACTGAAGAGTCTTTTCCCAGGCTTCCCACAGTGTGGGTGCCGAAAATCCCATCCATGGCCTCTGACCAGGGCCTCTGGGGACTCCCCTCTTTATCCCGTGGGAAGTCCCCACAAAAGTCCACCCCCTCCCAGGTCAAGGACAAGTGCGAACACGCCACCAAGGGTTGCTCCCGAAACCGTTCGTAAGGTACGCACCAAGATTGGTGTCGCGACGCGAGACGCCCATGGGCGAAATCAATCCCACTGAGTTCGGAGTGCCTATGCCCCGACCCGCACTTCTGGGATACGACGGCAGGTACCCGCATAGGCCATATTGGATAGTGACAAAGGTCCCTTTCGCAGCGCCATCCGTCTTCATACCATCGATGCATCAGGCCTCCATCAATACACCGCAGACACAGGTGCGTGCCCCGCAATGGACCGTTCCTGCTTTTGCTGTGTATGGCGATCGCTTCTCTGGGGCTGACAGCGTGCGGCACCAGCAGCTCTACGCCGTCGACGACCAGTACGGTTCCGGTTAGTCCAGTCAGGATCTCGCTCTACTGGGTTCGTGGAGGCCAGGCGCTGGGTGTTTCGCACCGGTCGATCCCAGCTACCCGCACCGTGGGATCGGTTGCGGTCAACGCTCTGCTCGGCGGCACGAACAGCACCGAGCAGTCTGCCGGACTAGCGAGCGTGGTGCCGGCCGGTTCCAGGCTGCAGGGCCTCTCTATCGCTGACGGCGTTGCCACGGCCAACTTCAACTCGGCCTTTGCCTCAGGTGGAGGCTCGTTCTCGATGCAGGCCCGCATAGCCCAAGTGGTCTTCACTCTTACGCAGTTCCCCACAGTGCAAAAGGTTCTGTTCCAATTGAACGGCGTCACCGCGACAACCTTCGGCGGCGAGGGGCTGTTGCTTGGCCAACCTGTCGGACGTAGTGACGAAGTGAACCTGCTGCCACCGATCTTCCTCGAGACCCCTGCAGTTGGTGACACCGTGCACAGTCCGCTGCACCTGACCGGCATGTCCAACACCTACGAGGCAACCTTCCAAGCACAACTGGTGGACTCGACCGGACACACTGTCGTCAACCACTACGTGACGGCGACGGCGGGAACAGGCACGTGGGGCACCTTCGACGAACGCTTCTCGTACACGATCTCAGCAAACGGCACTGGGAAGGTTGTGGTGTTCGAGATCTCGCCGAAGGACGGCAGTCGCGTCAACGAGGTTGTTGTCCCCCTAGCTGTCGCGCTGTAGTTACGAGGTGGCACTACTCGTTCCACCAGAACCCGTACGATCCGAAAAGTCGATCCTGTGGGTGCCGAAAACCTCA
>PLIG01000166.1 GCA_003139255.1 Acidimicrobiaceae bacterium
TAGCGCGCTGTCGCCTCTCAGAACCGAGTTACCGGCATCGGCACTTCTCGCCCGGTCGATGTCGATATACATCCCGCGAATATCGGGCGGTCAGCCCGAGCAGGAACGAGGGCGTCCTCGTCGGCACGGCCGACACCCGGCCGAGTCCGCCTAAAAGACAAAGGGTACGAGCATCTTCGTCGAGCGCCGATACGCCGGGTAGGTCTCAGGAAACTGCTTGGCCATGTTGCGCTCCTCGACNNCACAGCGGTGCCGACACCCGCGATAAGGATGCCCGAGTAGATGGGGTGGCGGACGAGGTGGTACGGACCACTGGTCACTAGCTCTGGGTCGTCCTTTTGCGACATCGGTGTGCCCCAGTTGCGCCCGATGTGTACGCGCGCCCAGATCGCGAACCCCAAACCGAGCGCGAAAAGGACGAGCCCGAGACCGGCGCGCCATGGATCCGTGTTGATCCCGTGGCCCTGGAAGGCTCCGATGCGGATCAAGACGATCGCAAGGACGACGATCAGCGCCCTGATCTGCAACTCGCGGGCCCACGGGACACGACCCCTCTTCATGGAGAAGGCCGCCACGAGCCAGTAGATCCAGAACGCCGCCCACACTATGGCGAAGACAAGCTCGATCGCTTGCATGTGACTCAGGTTTCCACGTCAGGTGTTCCTCGACGGATCGCTGCCATTGCCTGCGATGTAACTGGCTCATTCAGGCCGCTCGCCGTTGTGGCCTCGACGCACGCCTTTGCCACAGTGGCCGAGCGCCATTCGTCGTCGGCCTGACGGAGTCTGGTCGTTACCACCGGAGCCTCGGCATCGAGCCGTGGGATGGACACCAGATCAGTCTGCCGGGCCTGCTCGGGTCCCCGAGAGGACCGGCCAGGCCGACCCGTCCGGGGATTGCACCTGGCCGTCCTTATCGAGCGGGTCTACCCCGGCCACAGGTAGCGCATATCGGCACTTATTTCACGGTCCAGTCGAATACTCGTTGTCGCCGGGATCAGCATTTATAGGCGCCGTGTGCGAGAAAGGACGAGTCCCAGATCCGTCTGTGATCGACGGAGATCGAAGTGCGACGTGGAGTCGATTGGCTCGTCCGGATCAAGGCAGTCTGTCGTTTTGTCAGGTCACAGACAACATGCCGACTCGACGCGGGGGAGGACGAGGTTCACAGGTCAAGTGTCCGAACTTTGGTAGTGGGGAAGCCTCGTTGATTTCATCACCTGGTGGTGTGCAGGAGTCGTCGCTCAGGTCGGGGGCGGGCCAAGCCCACCCGGTGTAGTTCCCGACATGCACGACGGTTATCGTGGTTCCAGCTATAGGCGCCAAAGATGCCCGTCGACGTCGAGGAGGCCGACAACCTCGATCGTCATAGCTGCGAAGATGACCCTGGTATGGAGACAAGTCGTGGACAGAAAAGCATAACTTCTCAGTCAAGTAGTTGGAGGAGCCATCCATGATCTTCGCAGCGGCCTCGTATCTGGCGGACCCGGTAGCAGCCCGCTCGCAGATGGGGTTCTCGCTCGGATGGCACATCATCGTGGCCTGCTTCGGGGTCGGGTTGCCGGCCCTGGTGGTGTTCGTCGAGTGGCGCGGTCTGCGCACCGGCGACCCTGCCTACCGGCTACTGGCTCGCCGGTGGGCGAAGGTCCTCGGGGTGCTGTTCGCGGTAGGGGTGGTATCGGGCACGATCCTGTCAATCGAGCTCGGCGTGTTGTGGTCGGGGCTGATGACCAACTACGGGCAGGTGATCGGCCTGCCATTCGCCATTGAGGGCATTGCCTTCTTCATTGAGGCGATCTTCCTCGGCATCTACCTCTACGGCTGGGACCGGCTCCCTCCGAGAGCCCACCTGCTGTCGGGCATCCCGATCATCGTCGGTGGCGTCGCGTCGGCGTTCTTCGTGGTGACGGCGAACGCTTGGATGAACGCTCCGACCGGCTTCACTGTCCGAGGGGGTCATATCACCCACGTGGACCCGTGGGCGGCGATGTTTAACCCTGCTACCGGGCCCGAAACCACTCACATGATCGTCGCCGCGCTGATGGTCACCGGGTTCGGTGTCGCCAGCGTGTACGCCGTCGCGATCCTGCGGGGACGTAACGACCGCTACCACCGTCTCGGCCTGCTGGTCCCGCTCACCGGCGCCGCTATCCTGACGCCGATTCAGATCGGGGTCGGGGACTGGGCGGCAAGGATGGTCGCTACCGAACAGCCAACCAAGCTCGCCGCAATGGAAGGCCTCGCTAAAACCACACGCGGCGCCCCTGAAGCCCTGGGCGGCTACTACTCCGGCGGGAAACTCCACGACGCGTTGAAGATCCCTGACGGGCTGTCAATCCTGGCCAAGCTCAACCCGCACGCCACCATCAAAGGACTCGACGCTTACCCCGCCAACGACCGACCGCCGCTGGTCACTGTCGTGCACCTTTCGTTCGATCTGATGGTCGGCATCGGGTTCGGGCTGCTCGCCCTCGCCGCCTGGCTGGCCTGGTCCTGGTGGCGACACCGCGACCACCCACAAAGCAGGTGGTTCCTCCGTACCGTCGCCGTGTCTGGGATCGCGGCCACGCTGGCCATGGAGGTCGGCTGGGTGACGACCGAGGTCGGACGTCAACCGTGGATCGTCTACAACGTGCTGCGCGTCGCGAATGCCGTCAACCCTGAGCCTGGCATCCAGTACGGATTTTACGCCGTCGTCGTCATCTACGCCGCGCTGACCGTGGTTCTCATCGCCGTCTTGCGTCGCATGACGCGGTCCACACCCATACCGGCAGCTCCCCAGGAAACCGACGTCGAGCAGTACACCGTCGTATGACTCCCTGCGACCGCACCGGCTTTGTTTCACCGACCGATGCCCGTACCTCGAAACTCCTCGGAGGAGCGGATGACCCTCGCTGACACTCTCGCCGGGGTCATGTGGCTCGGTGTCACCTTCTACACCCTCTTCGGCGGCGCCGACTTCGGCGCCGGCTTCTGGGACCTCGTCGCCGGCGGCGCCCAGCGCGGTGACCGCCAACGCCGACTCATCGAACACTCCATCGGGCCGGTCTGGGAAGCCAACCATGTGTGGCTCATCTTCATCCTCGTTGTCATGTGGACCTGCTTTCCCGGCCTGTTCGGCGCCGTGTCGTCCACCCTGTGGATCCCTCTCACCCTCGTCGCTTTCGGTGTCATCGCCCGAGGATCGGCTTTCGCGTTCCGCAAAACCGTCACGAAGCACTGGCAGCGCCGGATCTTCGGCGTCGGCTTCGCAGCCTCGTCGGTCATCACCCCCTTCTTCCTCGGCGCCGTCGCCGGAGCCGTCGCCTCCGGGCGGGTGCCGCCCGGCATCGGAAGAGGCGACGCCATCACCAGTTGGTGGAACCCGGTCTCGGTCCTTACCGGTGTCCTCGCCGTCACCGTCTGCGCCTATCTCGCTGCGGTTTACCTCACCGCCGACGCACGACGAAGCGGCGATGAATCATTGACCGCTGAGTTCCGGAATAGAGCGCTTGCTGTCGGCGTCGTTGCGGGAGTCGTTGCGGGAGTCGGGCTCGTGTTTCTTCATGCCGACGCCCCCGCCCTGGCCCACGGCCTGGCCCACCGCGGCCTCCCGTTCGTGGTTATCTCCGTTGCCGCCGGCGTCATATGCCTCGGACTTCTGTATCGACGGCACTTTCTCGCTGCCCGACTCACCGCCGCCACCGCAGTCACCGCCGTGCTGTGGGCATGGGCCGCCGCCCAGTACCCCCACCTCCTAGGCCCCGGAACGACCATCACCCAAGCAGCCGCTACCCGCCCCGTCCTCCAAGCCACGCTCATCAGCCTCGGGATCGGCGCCGTCCTCGTCGTCCCTTCCCTCACCTGGCTCTACGTCCTGTTCCAACGGCAAAACCCCTCCAGCGCCGATATCACCCCCAACCACCTGACACCGAGATAACACCAACCGCACTGCGCAACGGGTGATCACTGCGGTGTTAGCACTGAGCCTTGCCCGGCGCAGCTGCAGACGTCGGAACCGAACAGACCTTATGGGCGACTTGCAGGCCGACCAGGCATCCAGACTGAAGAGCGTGTAATCGGAGTTGTCGGGCCACTGCGAAACGCCCTCCGGTGACCGCTCGGTAATGAGCCGTTCGGCGGCATAGTGGCGTCCGAGTTGACCGTCCGCTACTGCCGGGAGGAGTACGGTCTTG
>PLIG01000156.1:0-1594 GCA_003139255.1 Acidimicrobiaceae bacterium
CGAGTCTGCCTGTAGGCGGGGTACTGTACGGGGCAGTTTCGCGACCTGGGTATCCGCGGAGAATTGGCCTCTGACCTTAGATTTCACCTCTCATCAGTTTGTGACGTTTTGCACGGCAAGGCGCCTCACTGGCTCAAGGCGAGCGTGCCTGCTCGCGCTCGCAGCAGTCGTGTTCGGGATCCCGACCGCGGTGATCCGGGGCGGCGCGACCGGCGCGGCCACGACCACGACCACGATCCCACTGCCCAGCTCCACGTTGTACTGCTTGGAGGACCCTTGCTACTCCCCGCAGCAGATCCAGGTCGCGTACGGGATCCAGCCGTTGCTGGAGCGCGGGATCGACGGCCGTGGCGAGACCGTGACGGCCGTCGTCCCTGTCCCAGTCCCCAGCCAGGGACCCAGCGACATCCGTCAGGACCTGGCGGCCTTCGACAGCATGTTCCATCTGCCCGCCGCACGCATCGAGGTCGTGACGAGCCTCGTCCCTTCAGCCTCGCGATGGCAGGCGACCGGGGAGGAGCTCGGCGACCTCGAGGCGGTGCACGCCGTCGCGCCTGCCGCGACCCTCCGGGTGGTGCTGTTTCCCGCGTCCTGGGACAACAGCCCCGCGAACGCGACTGCGGACATGCTCGCCGCGTTGCTGCTCGTTGTCTCCCACACCGACGTGGCCTCGATCAGCTGAGGCTTGGGAGCGCACTACTTCACCCCGGCTCAGGTGGCCAAGATGCACTCCATCCTGCTCGGGGCGGAGGCTCACCACGTCACGGTAGTCGCCAGCTCCGGCGACGATGGCGTGTACCCCACCCCTCGGGGGTGGGGCGGGCGGCAGGTCGAGGAGGTCAGCCTCCCGGTCTCCGATCCGCTCGTGCTCGGCGTCGGCGGCACGCAGCTCAGCGCGAATCCCAAGACCGGCGCCTACATCGGCGAGACCGCCTGGTCCGATTCAGGTGGCGGCTTCAGCCACTTATACGTCCGCCCCGCCTATCAAGATGGCGTGCCGGGGATCTCCAAGTCGAGGGGCGTGCCCGACGTGGCCGCCGACGCAGATGCACCCGGCGGCTTGGCGCAGGTTTACACCTCCAAGGGCACGGCATACCTCGTGTCGGAATCCGGCACGAGCGGTTCCACGCCGCTCTGGGCGGGAATCATGGCGCTGGCCGACGAGTACGCCCATAAAGACCTCGGCTTCGTCAACCCCGCCATCTACGACATCGGCCGCAGCTCCAGCTACCANNCATTACGACCGGCTTCAACGGTTACCAGGCGACTCCCGGATGGGACCCGGTGACAGGCTGGGGATCCCCCAACGCGCACGTCCTCATCCCTCTGCTGGCCCGCTTTGCCAGTAGCAGCAACACCTAGCCGGACCACGCCGCCACCCGGCGTGTCAGCGCTCGGTGGGCACTCGCGTTGGGACAGCCAGTGCCCTGACGCCGACCAGAGCCGCGCTGAGCCAGGCTTCCGCTCCATCAACCGAGCCACCGTTTCACGTCGCCACATCGGATGGCCCAGTACGTACTCGTCAGGTCTCGGGAAGTCTTCGCCGCGTGTGGCCAGCCGCTAACAACTGCTCAGGTTGCCGAGCTGGTAGGCG
>PLIG01000156.1:1661-4760 GCA_003139255.1 Acidimicrobiaceae bacterium
GGGAGCGGGGAGCCGATGGAGTCGTCGTCATCCGCGACCGGGACGGTATCGAACGGTTTCTCGCACCGAGCCTTGAGGTCGCCGTCCTTGACGTGAACAACGACGTTCAAGCCGTCGGTCTTTTCCGTCGATGATCATTCGATGCGAGCGCGGCATCCGCTAAGAGTTCGCCATCACGTTGGTGGGTGGTGTCCTCGTCGACGCAAGGCCCGCCGCGTGCCGCCCCCTGCTAGTGCAGGCGCGACGACAATCGCTGATGGCGCCCCGAGAGGCCAAGGTCGAGCGCGCCAAGCCGGCCGAAAGAGCCAAGAGTCGATCAGGGAAGTATTCCGATTTCCTCGAGCCTCGAACAGGAAGCCGAAGCTCGTGCCCGCGGACGCCGCCGTCAGTTTGGTGGGCGTTCTGTGAGAGCTGGCGACGTTGCAGAGCCCCTAGGCGTGCTCAGAGAGCGACCCGATGGCCTGATTCGGGGCACAATCTTTCGCTTCTTGACCGCAACGCTTGTGGTCATCATGGTGGTGTACGTCACGTGGCTCATCGTGGGGCCACATCATCCGGTCAACCTGCGAGATGAGTGGCTTTCCGACTTGCTGCTCGTCTTCGCGAGCGCTCTCGCAATTGCACGGGGCCTAAGGGGACAGAGCAGGGTTCCTTGGCTAGTCATCGGTGTCGGGATGTCGCTGTGGACCGTGGGCGACGTGATCTGGACCTCTTGGTTCCAGAACGTCAAAATTGCCCCGGACGTCACGATCGCTGATGGTTTCTACCTGGCCTTCTATCCGTGCATGTGGGTTGGCCTCGTCCTGCTTCTGCGGCAGCGTATCGACCGCTTCCCGTTCAGCGTGGCGCTCGACGGAATCCTTGTTGCATTAGGCGTGGCGGCTTATGGAACACTCGTAGTTCGAGCCGCGGCCGGCGTCAACGAGGGGCTGCTCTCCGCTGCCGTTAGCACGGCCCACCCCGCAGGTGATGTCCTCCTGATTGTCCTCATCCTCAGTATGCTCACGCTCCTCGGCTGGCGTGGGGGCTGGACATGGTTGTGTCTGGCGGCCGGCTGTTGCTTCTTTGCCGCTGCGGACACGATCTACTTGATCCAAGGCAACAACTACCAGCCCGGGACGATCCTCGGTGCGGGCTGGCCAGTGGGACTGGCGCTGCTCGCTCTCTCCGGCTGGCTGCCCGACCGCTCGAAGCCAGTCCCATTCCGGTGGGCCGCTCCCTTGGTCCTGCCGTCGGGGGTCGCGCTGACGTCGGTCGGTTTCCTAGTGGCATCCTCGCGCACTTCGCTCCCGTTCGTCGGGGTCGTACTGGCGGCATGTGCCCTCGCGGCGGTATTGCTCCGGGGCATGGTGAGCTTCCGAGAGGTCTCCGCGCTGGCTGAAACGCGACGGCAGGCGCACACGGATGAGCTCACCGGATTGGCCAATCGCCGCAGGCTCTACCACCAGCTTGATCTCCTCCTGAACGACCCGGCGTGCCCGCGCTTCGCCGTGCTCCTCCTCGACCTCGACCGTTTCAAGGAAGTCAACGACGCCCTCGGGCACACCGTTGGCGACGAGCTGCTGTGCCAGCTCGGTACCCAGCTTTCGAAACAGGTGCGCGGCGCCGACTTGGTGGCTCGACTCGGGGGCGACGAGTTCGCACTCCTCCTTGCTCCGGGCTCCGGCGCGAATGCCGCCGAGAGCGCGGCGAAGCGGACAATCGAGTTGGTCAAAAAGCCGTTCGCTCTCAACGACATCTCGCTACACGTCGACGCCAGCGTGGGTGTCGCCCTGTATCCCGAGCACGGCGACACCAACACCGAGCTCCTGCGCTGTGCCGACATCGCGATGTACCGTGCCAAGCGGTCTCGCAGCGGCTACGCGGTCTACTCGGCCGAATCGGACGTCTACAACAGAGATCGTCTCTTGACGATCGAGCAGCTCCGCGACGGTATTGTCTCCGGGCAGCTGATCTGCTACTACCAGCCGGAGGTCGACCTGAGCACCGGCCGCGTGGTCGCGGCCGAGGCCTTGGTGCGCTGGCAACACCCGACTCGCGGATTGCTCTTGCCCGGCGAATTCCTCTCGCTCGCCGAACAGACCGGTCTCATGCGCGAGGTCTTTGTCGAGGTGCTCAACCAGGCTCTGGGCCAGTGCCAGCTGTGGCAGTGCAGCGGCCACGACGTCAGCGTCGCGGTCAATCTGTCGGTGACAAACCTGCTCGACGTGTCCCTTCGCGACACGGTGAGGGATCTTCTGCTTGAGCACGAACTGAGTCCCAGGGCTCTCGCGCTCGAGATCACCGAGGACGTTCTGTTGGCCGATCCCGAGGGAGCGCGGGTGGTCCTCGAGGAACTCCGTGCGCTTGGGAGCAGAGCGTCTCTCGATGACTACGGGACCGGATACAACAGCCTCGCGATCCTGCAGACGCTCCCCGTCGACGAGCTCAAAATCGACAGGATGTTCGTGACCGGGATCGGCACTAACCCCAAGGGTCGGGCCATCGTTGAGGCGACTGTCACCCTCGCCCGCTCACTCGGCCTCGACCTCGTGGCCGAAGGGGTCGAGAGCGAGGCCGACTTGAACGAACTGGTCCGCTTCGATGTCGGCATCGCTCAAGGGTTCTGGCTCAGCAGGCCACAGCCGCCGGCTAGCTTCGCACGCTGGCTCGACGCCCACCGAGCGACAGTGCTTCCACCTTCAACCCGCTTCGCTGCTACCAGGTGAGGGCCTAACCTCCCCGCTCCCTCCCGTCTTTCCGCTGGCCCCTGAAGGAACCGGCACCAAGCCGAAGTCGCACACGCCGCGTCCTCTACTCGTCGCGTGTTGTCCCAGAGGAACGGACGTTTCAGGCCGCCCTATCACCTATCCCCTTGTGGAGGTGGGGGTCGGAAGCGCGGCTGGTCCGGTGGAGAGTNNTGCAACGGTCGTTCCTCAGGCCCGCCGCGGCCTTCGGCAAAGGCGACGTCGTTTGGAAAGGCAGATGCCTTCCGTCGCTGCTCAACGGAGCGCCGCGTCATCGGCCAGCGCACCCGCGACGCTCTGGCCAAGCGAGCACAAGGCGTACCGCTTGGGCGCCCTAAGACTCGCAGTCGACGTGGTTGCCCGCATCCAGGGC
>PLIG01000189.1 GCA_003139255.1 Acidimicrobiaceae bacterium
GGATCCGGCACAGCCCGACGTACAGGAGAGAGAAGAGCACGGCGGATGATGGTCGACATCGATGTGCAGTGCCAGTTTAGCGGTCTGATCGGGATTTTGGTGCCCTACACCTAGCGCCCGCAGGATGCCTCCGGTGACGCTGTTGGTCTTGCGATACACCGCCCGGCGCGCGTAACGCTTCGCTCCGCCCTCGACGCCACCGTGCTCGACGGCCTCGACGTTGCCGAGGTCGCGCGCAGCTCGGTAGAGCTGGCTACGAAACGACTTGCGACGCGGTGCGGCGCCTCATCCTACGTTGCGCCCGCCGCTCGCTCGCTTTGCCGCTGTGCCACGTAGGTGCGCGTCTTGGGGTCGTACCCCCTGAAGCGTTGCCAGTCACCAAGGGTCATGGCATCGGGGTCTGGTACGTTGAAGTGACCGAGGTGCCTTGGTTTCTTCGGCTTGTCGGGGTCTAGTTCGTTGAGGTGAACGAGGTGCCTTGGTTTTCTCGGCTTGGGCGCTTCCTTTGCCTTGTGTGGCTGCGTGGTCATCGGGGCCTCTGCTCTTGGCCGGCCTGAGCCCGGCCTGAGACACCTAGGCTTAGCCGATGCCACGTCGTAAGTGTCTTCGCTCCCAGCCCTACCGAGCAGCGCGCGACCTCGGCACCGTCGTGGCCGTGCGCATTGTCTGGGTGGATTGATGCACCAGCTTCCGGGCTTCGTCGTCTCCGTCCTAGCCATCAGTGCCATTTGGGCCGTCGGGTCTAAGCACCGGATCGGTTGGTTGTTCGCGGCCTCGACCGAGATCCCGTGGGCCCTCTACTCGATCTGGCTCAAGCAGTACGGACTGCTTCTCGCCTGCGTCGCGTGGGCGGGCGTCTACGTGCGCAACTACTTGCGCTGGAGGCCCCATGAATAGTTGCCCGCCCTACAAGTCCCAAGGCACCCTCGTCGAGGTCACCTGGCTCGACGCCCACGGCGGCTACGACAAGTGGGCCGAGTTCAACCCTCCGGTACCGTGAGTCCAGCGGTCGCGTTTGCAGGGCACCTGGGCATCCGGCGAGGTGTTTCCATCGGGCTACGCCGCGACGGTGCCGAGGTCGCGCGCTGCTCGGTAGGGCTGGCTACGAAACGACTTGCGGCACGGCCCCGTTGTGGTCAGGTATTTTGTGGCCCCCTCCGATTGCGCACCTGTCCATGTCATGAGGACTTACACTGATGCAGGCGGGGGCAACTCGCCCCGGAAGGATAGGACTATGGCCAGGCGAGTCGAGGTGCCGCGTGTCCGCCTACGAGCCTCCGCCGGTGCTGGGGGAGAAGGCGTGGCGATGAAACGTGGCACGCCGTTGAAACGCTCGCCCATTCGCCGCGGCACGAAGGGCCTCAAGCGAACAGGCTCCCTCTCGCGTCGTACGCGCCTCGCGCCTATAAGCGCCAAGCGAAAATGCGTAACGGTCAAGAGGTCAAAATAGAAGGTCGCGTCGACGCACGACGGTAGCCAAAGTGGTAGCCATGGCGGTGAAAACTACTGACGACGTCGGATGACGCCCGATGACACAGACCCCGTAGAGCCTGTCGCACAAAACCCGACGATCCCACCCGCGTTTTGTGTTGGAAGCGATGATCAAGGCATGGCCTACAACTTCCTGCCTGCCGAACGTGACCAGCTCTACCTCATGCCCCCCAGCCTGAGGGACTGGCTGCCGAACGACCACCTGGCGCTCTTCGTGCTCGATGTCGTCGACGAGCTCGACCTGTCGGGCTTCTACGAGCGCTACCCGTAGTGTCCGAAAACTCGATGTGCCCATTACGCAGCGAGTTTTCGGACCTACGAGCCGAGGGGGATGAGAGCCGGGAAAATCCTGCTCAACACCGCGATCAAATATTCGGGGAGTACGGGGACTTTCCACAAGGCCTGGTCACAGCCCGTGGATGGGATTTTCGGCACCCACAGGCTTCAGTGGACCGAGCCGACAAACGCCATGACGGCTTCAGTAAGGGAGCGGAAGCCTTCCAGTGTGGCTCTTACATCGCCGGGGACCTCGAGCAGATGGTTGGCCCCGGGCAGCACAAGGGACGACGCATCCAATGCCTCGGCCACCGCCTCGTGATGCTCGGGCTCGTAAAACTCGTCGGCACCGCCGGCAACTAGGAGAGACCGCCAGGCGTGGGCGATCGCACCGGACCTGACCGGCTCGCGCCCGAAAATCGGCGTTAGCCAGATCGCGTCGACTGAGGCCGGCAATGCCACGTGACCGGGCAGAGCCGCCAGAGCGACCGAACCCAGGGACTTCGCCAGGAAAGTGACCCGCTCTGGAGCGGCCTCGGATAGAAAGGAAGCCACCTGAGTAGCCACCGAGCTGTGGAGGTCGTCCCACCATTCGGGGACCTGGGAGAGCGGCGTGTCGCCGGGATACTCCACCACGACGGTTTCCGCGCCGGCCTCTTCGACGGCGAGGCGCGGAAGGCGCAACGCTGGGCCGAGGGCCCCATAGCCACGACCGGGCAGAACGATGGCCAAGTGGGCAGTCACGGAAGAAGTCTGCCCCAACCGGTATTGCGAACTCTCCCATGCTGGCAACAGTCGCACAGAACGATCCATCGCGATCGACTCGGCTCTGTATCGCTTCATAGTGAACAAGCGCTAAATCGGCGATCCCGCGCCCTTCGCTGGCGTCTCTGGTCTGCCGCGATTCTATCCCGGCCACATAAAGAGGGACGTGGGCACACCGCCGCCCTTCGGCACCCGGTTTGACGGCGCGCCGCGTCTCGACGGGCCCCGTGCCGAGCACGACGATATGGGAGTCTTCGAGCGCTCCAGCGGCAACCCACGCGCGGTGCCCAAGTTCTGCGCGTTGCGCTTCCTGATCGGGCGCAGCCTGTCATGTGGCTCAGCGGGGCATCTCCAGTTGGCTGCCGAAAACCTCATCCGTAGGCCTCACGCAGCCAGTTCGTACTCGTGAATGAGACTACCGAGCCTGTCGGATCTTCGGAGTTGCGTTGCATCGGGACACGAGACTGATGGCGGCGGTGGTGCCATCGAAAGGGGCGGTGTCTGATCAAGCGAGCGGTGCGGCCTATGGGTGTTGTAGTGGTCGATGAACGTTGCGAGCACGTGTGCGTGCCGAGAACCTCATCCGTAGGCCTCACGCAGCAAGTTTGTACTCGTGAATGAGACCGCCGAGCCTGTCTGTTCTTCGGAGTTGCTTTGCATCGGGACACGAGCCCGGCGGCGGCGGTGGTGCCATCGAAAGGGGCGGCGTCTGGTCGAGCGAACGGTGCGGCCTATGGCCGTTGTAGTGATCGATGAACGTTGCGAGCACGACCTCGAGCTGGCGTCGGTGGAAGATCAGCATCCGGTCGAGGCACTCTCGGCGGACAGTCCCCACGAAACGCTCGGCAAATGCGTTGGCCCGTGGAGCTCGGACCGGCGTTCGGATGGTACGTATCCGTTCGGACCGGAAGACCTCATCGAAGTTGGATGTGAATTTGGCATCTCGGTCACGCACTAGGAATCTGACCGGATGTGCTCGCTCCGCGAGTGCCGAGCTCACGTTGCGAGCCTGCTGGAGAACCCAATCTCCTACCGGGTTCGCCGTGACCCCCGTGACGTAGACCCGTCGGGTGTCCAACTCGATGAAGAAAAGCACGTAGAGGCGGCGGAGCAGCACGGTGTCGACGGTGAAGAAGTCACAGGCCAGCATCGATGACGCTTGGGCTCGAAGGAACTCTGTCCAACTTGGGTTACCGCGCCTCGGTGACGGGTCGATGTCGTGGCGGCGAAGGATCGTCCATACACTTGAGGGCGCGAGACGGATACCCATTGTGGCTAGCTCGCCGTGGATCCTCCGGTATCCCCAGGTCGGGTTCTCCCTCGCCAACCGAAGGACGATCTTGATTGTGCCCGCGGGAAGGCTCGGCCGACCCTGGCTGTGGGGATAGATCCATCGGTGCCGCACGAGGTCTCGATGCCAGCGGAGCAGTGTTTCGGGTTGGACGAAGAGTTGTGCGAGGTGTCGACGGTTGAGTAGCTGGCTCAGTCCGGCGAGCAGTGCCCGGTCATCGGGCCGCAGCGCAGGGCGCGCCACCTGGCGACGGAGCACTGCCACCTCATGGCGAAGCATGACGACCTCGACGGCGAGTTCTTCTTGTTCATTCCTGCAGAGTCGAATCAGCTGGAGCAGGCGAACGAAGGCTACGTATAAGAAGGACAGCGCCACGCCCCATCTTCACCGACAACTCACCACGACGAATGTCCGGTTAGTCGCCTTGGATGGGATTCTCAGCACCCACAGGGGAGTCTTCACAACGCCCTGGTCAGAGTGGGTGGATGGGATTTTCGGCACCCACAGGCGCGTAGTCGACTCTTCAGACCCTTGTAGCGCAATGGAACCCCAAGTCAGTTGAGGCCACCAGGGATCGAGGACCGAGCTCGAGTCGACCCGTCGCTATGTGACCGCCAGGTCATCGTAAAACCCTGACCCGGCGGGAGCATCCGCATCGCTCCAGCCGCGATTATCGCCCAGGTCTCCGCCAGACGGGTGCGAGCAGTATCGGCATCACATATCGGATGGCCAGAGGGGACGGTGGTCCAGATCATGGACTTGCGAAGGCCAGCGGAGTAAAGACATATCCGTATCCGCCTCCTACTGTGGCGACGAGCACACATCGGTCTGCGCAAGTGACAGTAGATGAGGTGTTGTCATGCATGGTCGCCGTAGTCGATGCGACCGTGAACGGAAACGAACCACTGCCTGAGTTATTGGTCACTCCAAAGGGCTGAGCAGGCAGCCCTGGGCCGCATCCAAGAGAATTGGCGTCGGCTGCACTAGCACACTCGGATAGGTAGAACTTTCCGCCTTGCCCGAATCCGGTGACCGTCACTTCGACCTGCTGACCGTCGATCAGATTGGTTGATGCTGTCACGGTCACTGTGGGGTTATGTGTCTGAAGGGCGGGAACGAGTCCTGATGCAGATGTCGTTGTCGTGGTGATCGACGGGAGACAGGACAACGCTGCTTCGATGAACTCGACTGTCGACCCTCGGACCGCCATCGCGCCGCTGGGAGGATCTTGGCTGATAACGACGTGGTCCTTCTTATGGTCCACTCGGCATGTCACGGACAGTGTGAAACCGGCAGAGAGGATCCTCTCCCCCGCCTCCTTGGTCGGGAGACCAACCACGTTCGGTACCGTCAGCCCGTGATTCGCGCACGAGGCGAAGCTGAGCGACGCAAGGATCGCACCCAGCACGCCGAGCAGCACTCGCATGATCCAAGTCCACCACAGCGCCAGCCATGCTCGCTCCAGTTACCCGACCGAACATGCCGGGTTGCGCGACCCCAGATTGAGGCCCGTCGGAACAACGTGCGAGCAGTATCACGCGTGAGGTTTCGTTACCGGAGAGTGTGCTCCGCGCCACCTGACGAGGTGACCACTCTCACCCGGCAGATACGCGGTGCCCTTCGGCGATCCTCCTGTTGCCTATCGAAGCGGCCCGGCGGGCATGGTCAGTGGCCCTGCGGCCGGAAGCCCTAGGGCCGACGCCAGCTGGGCATGCTCTCCCCATTCCCAGAGCTCTGCGTTCCAGCCCCGGACCTGTACGAAGGCTGATGGGTCGTCGCTGTTTCGTGGTCGGCGCAGGCGCCGCACCGGCGACACCGCAAGGGCTGGTCGCAGGGGGGCGTCGGGTGGCAAGCTGGCACGCTCCCGGGCGATCTCCACGGCTCGGCGCAGCCCGCCGAGCTCGTCGATCAGCCCGCGTTCTGCGGCGTCGGCTCCCGTCCACACCCTGCCGCGCGCCACCTCGTAGACGGCCTCGCGAGTCATGGCGCGTCCGCGGGCGACCTTGTCGGTGAAATCGTCGTAAACGAGATCGAGCCACTCATTGAGCTTGGCCCACTCTTCCTCGCTGAATCCGGTTTGCGACGAGAACATCAACGCGTGGCGCCCGCGGGCGAGACTTTCGACATTCACCCCGAGCCGTTCTAGGAGCCCGCTGGCTTGGAGCTTGCCGCCGAGCACGCCGATCGAACCGGTGAGCGTCGCCGATTGCGCAACGATGACGTCGGCGGCCATGGCCACGTAATACCCGCCCGAACCGGCCACGTCGCCCATCGAGACCACGACTGGCTTGCCCGCCTCGCGGGCGACGCACACCTCGCGCCAGATGGTGTCTGAAGCGATATAGGAGCCACCGCGGCTATTGACCCGAAACACGATCGCCTTTATGCGCTCGTCTCGTACCGCGGAACGGAATGCCGCGGCGACGGTGTCTGATCCCGCTACCCGCCCGACCGGGCCCCGCTTGGACCGGCCAGTTTGGATCGCCCCGATCGCCTCGATGAGCCCGACCGCCGGCCGCCGCGCTTTACGGGCTCGGCGGACGCTGTCCCACCGCCGGCGATACCGGGAGAGGTAGAGCAGCGTCGGTTTCTCGACCCACCGACGGTCGAGAGCCCCACGAACGGCGTCTCGATACCCGAGGTGATCGACGAGCCCTGCCTCTTGGGCCTCGGCAGCGGGGATCGGCGCCCGATCGACGAGCTCACGCACCCGATCCTCGGACAACCGCCGGCCAACTGCCACGGCGGAAACGATCTGCTCGTAGGCGGATGTGGCCAAGCGCTCGGTTGCCTCGTGGTGCGCCTCGGTGAATTTAGAGCGTAAGAGACTGTCGACTGCGTTCTTGTACTCGTGGCGCTGGGCAAACAGTGGCTCGACGTTGGCGCGATCGAGAGTGCCACGCACGAACACGCCGGCTGCCGCTGCGCCCATCAGGCCCACACTGCCCGAAGGTTGCAGCCACACCTCGGAAAAACCGGCAGCCAGCACATAGGCCGCCGTCCCTCGTCCGAGTTCGCCGAACGTCTCGGCCCAGGCGATCGCGTCCTTGCCGCTCGCCCGGAACCGCACCACGGCGTCCGAAAGCTCCTCTGCCTGTGCCAGCGACATCGAGGAGGCGCCCAGCCTGGCCAGTAATCCGACGACGTTGGGATCTTCGGCGGCGCTGGCGAGCCGGTCAACGAGCGTGCGCAGTGCGAGGCGTCGACGGGCCAGCACCCGTTCGATGGGATGGGAGCCGACGTCCTCGACGAGTTTTCCAGTGAGGTCGAGCTCGAGCAGGATCGTCATAGCTGGACGCTATCGGTGTGAGGATCGGCTCGTCGAACAGCCCGTGAATCCTCCTCCGGTTGCCACCCGATAACACCACCGTCCTGGGCATCGTGGCTCCTGGCCTCCCAGCTCGATATTGCCGGGTTGTGCGACCCCATGCCGAACCTGACCGGACCCGGGCCTGAGCGATATCACGCCAAGGTGGCTGTTGCATGAATCAGTTCGCGCGCTGCGCGAACGCACGTTCGTCCACCACATTGCCGTCTACGGTCCTGAATCGGCTCGTCATGACGGAAATGACCTCCCAAACTGGCCGTTGCTTGAGCGAGAAGGATTCATGCGACAGCCTGAAGCCGCGGATAGCGCGCTGTCGCCTCTCAGAGCCGGGTTACCGGCATCGGCACGTTGCNNGCCGGGTTACCGGCATCGGCACTTCCAGCCCAGGCCACGCGAATACACGTTGCGCGCGGGATCAGCATTTATGGGCACCGTGCGCGAAAAGGGACGAGTTCCAGATCCATCTGCGTGGCTAGAGGCCTCAAGTTGGGTCACCCGGTGTGCTCCTCGTGATCGCGTCTGGGTAGGGGTAAAAGGCTATGTCCGCTCCTCCCCACCCACGAGCCAGCTCCGGCGGCGGCTCGCCTTCGGGCAGGTCAAACTGTGGCGCAACGAATCACGTGGCGCTGAGCGTGGTGGTGTGCGCGCCGCGATCATGGGCCAGCTGGGCGGCGGTGTAAGGGAGCGAGACCCACCGGTGTTCCGAGTAGAGCTTCGTCATGTTGGCGAACCATGGCGACTTCGGGTTGGTGGCCTGCGAGTAGGTCAGGATGCCCTGAGACACCGGCCCGTGGGCGGTGAGCTCAGTGGTCATCACAAGCGACGAACCGTCGTACACCTCGCCGTAGGGATCGGCGTCGAGGGCACCACCGCGACCGTCGGCGGCGTAGATGTCGTTGAAGCAGCCGGTGTCGCAGCCGGGGATCGGGATCTTGACTCCGTTCCGGGCGGCGTATTGCACCTGTCCGTAGCTGGCGTCGAGGGGGATGTGATGAGCACGCAGGCTGAGTGCTGCGTCAGCCAGAGCCCGCAGGATCGCAGGGTTCGACGTGTTCAGGCCCGAGGGGGTCGTCAAGGGTGCCGCCGCGTTGAACGGGGTTGCCCAGAAGTTGTCCGAAGGTGCCAGGGCATACCACTCCGAGAAGAGCCATCCTCCGGTTGCGTTCAGTCCGCCGGTGCCGTTGTACGCGGCAAGCGCGGTGCACGCCGCAGTCAGATCGACCACGGTGCCGTTGCTTGCCTTCACCGTTGGGGTGGCCTGGCAGGCGCTCACCAAGGGCTTCAGCACCAACTGCGCCAGCGCCGACTGGTCGCTCTGCCACATCGCCTGCAAGCTTGGGAGCGTGAACTTGGGGGCCCCGAGCCTGTCGGTTCCGGCTATCCGCTCGGCGATCATCTGGTTGCCTAGACGGGTCCGCAGTCCCTGGGTGNNGTGTCGATGTCGCCGATGATCGAGGAGTAGGCGGGAAATGGTGCGCTGGGGTTGGCGAGCCAATAGGAGTCGTTGGAGTTCTCGACATAGTCCGTGCGGATGGTGTGGGGTAGATGGCTGGCGTTAAATATGCCGGGTACCGGCGTGCCGGGGTCGTTCTGCCAGGCGCACGCTGATCTCGAGCCGTCGAGTGTGATCACGCCTGCGGCGGTGTATACGAGATGGGCGGCGCCTGGCGGTGTGCAGGCGGTGATCAGCGACTGGGGAACGTTGGGGGTGTCGCCCACGTCGGCGTACAGCGTGTGTCCCGCGTCGTCGGCGGCGATCGTGTTGAACGTCGGGATGGCCAGGTATGTGGACTCCACCTTCAATAGGTCCGCCACCGATGTGCTCTGTCCCATCCGCAGGTATTCGTTTGCCGCCCGACCCCAGTCGTTGAGCGTCGAGTCGTCCACCGCGTAGGCGGTGGTGGTCGTCCAGTGGTAGCCCGCCTGCGGAACGACCAGCACCCTCCCCCAACGGGTCGTGTAGAAGGTGTGGTTCGTCGTCCCGTGGCCGGTGTCGACGTGCACCGTCTCCTTGCTCATCTTGTAGGGCTTCCCGTCGACGTAGTAGCTGGTCGGGTTACCTGGTACCAGACTGAGTTGGTAGAAGGTGAAGCGGAAGTCGGTCGAAACGGTGTGGGTCCAGGCCAGGTCCTGGTTGAACCCGATGCCGATCAGCGGGAATCCCTCGAGAGTGCCCCCTTCCACGTTGTACTGCCCGGGCACCGTCAGCTGAGCCATCCAGAACCGTTCGGTTCCGCGCCAGGGGAAGTGTGGGTTCGCCAGCACCATGCCGTCGCCATTAGCGGTGTCCTGAGAGCCGATCCCGATGCCGTTGGAGCCCAGCGTGACGCCCCCGTTCTCCCCGAAGTCGGCTACCAGCGAAGCCACATTTGGGCTACCGGCCCGCGTCGAAGTGGTTGCACTCGCGGTCGGTGGCGCGGCGTTCACCTCGTCGGTGATGAACTGGGCGCTGGCCGCCTCGGTGGCGATCTGCTCGCCCCGCAGAAACATGTCGGTCAGGGTGATCGGCCGGACCCATCGTTTGCCGGCACAACGAGGATCGTTCAGCTCCCCCGAGCGCGTGTAGGCGTTGTAGCCGGCGACGAAACCCTGGTAGACCTGCAGGACCTGGGGGAGCGGGCCATTGGGCGGAGCCTCGTGCATCTCCCTGGTGACGATGCCGCTCGACTTGATCGACTGCCAGAAGAGATCGGAGTCGAGATTCGAATCCTCCGCCCCAGCCGAGTAGTTGAGGCTCATCCCTTTAGGTCCGAAGAAGCGGGACCGCTCGCCGTTCACGGTGACGAAGTCCTGGGCCAGCGTGCAGAAATTGTCTTGCGAGAACGCCCACGCTTCGCCGTATCCGAGAGCGGTGAAGTTGGCGGCTTTGATATGTGGGACACCGTCGCTGTCGCGGGTGATGGTGACCGAGGTGGAGGCGGCGGCCCCCGCGCTCGGTGCGACCACGCCCACCAGAGTGAGTACCGGCACGATCGCCGCCACCGCGAGCACCACGTGCAGTGACCGGTGAGCGACCCGTCGGCTTGCACCCTTTGCGCCGATTCGATCTTTGTCGCGTGACACCGTTGCCTCCCAGAACGCCCTCGTCGGTTACGTTGGTGACACCCCAAAGGCAACTCTAGATAATCGGCAGGGAGTATGTAACC
>PLIG01000092.1 GCA_003139255.1 Acidimicrobiaceae bacterium
CGTCCAGATCGTCGACCTCATGATCCGGCGCGTTTCCGATCAGCTTGAGTCCCAGGGCATGGGTCTTGAGCTCACACCAGCGGCCAAGTCGTTTCTCGCTGCGAGCGGATACGATCCCACCCTGGGTGCCCGCCCGCTTCGCAGGGCGATCCAGCAGTACGTGGAGGACCCGCTCTCGGAGCGCATCCTGTGGAAAGAATTCCACGTGGGCGAGACTGTGGTCGTCGACGTGGAGGACTCGGAGATCGTGTTCCGCTCCGTCGAAGGTCTGACTCCACCGCCCGTGGAGATGGCGGGTGCAGGCGCGACTCCCGATCCGGCTCGTAGCTGATCGAGCCCTCCCCAGCTCTGCGCATCGGTACCCGGCAGGTTCGCTTCGCGATTCGGCGACCGCCGTCCCAGCTGTGCCCGAGATGGACGGGTACCATGCGGGCGTGGAGGGGCGTAGCCGAAGACACGTCCGGTCCGCTCGTCGATGATGGTCTCCGGTCGTGCCTCGGCCACGGCCTCGGCCATNNCTGGCGCTCGTGGTGCCGGGTCAACCACTTCGTGAGGGCCTGGAGCGGATTCTTCTCGCCAACCGCGGCGCGCTCATAGCGGTGGGAGACGGTCCGGAGGTGCTCTCGATCTGCACGGGGGGCTTCCTGATCGACGCTGAGTTCAGCCCGCAGCGCCTGTCGGAGCTGGCAAAGCTGGACGGAGCCATCGTGCTGTCCTCCGACGCCGGGCGCATCGCCCGGGCCAACGTCCACTTGATGCCGAACCCGTCCATTCCCACCACCGAGACGGGGACTCGGCACCGCACTGCAGAACGCATGGCACGCTCTGTCGATGTTCCGGTCATCTCGGCGTCGGCGGCGATGGGAGTGGTCACCGTCTACCGCCACGACATGAAGCACGCTTTGCAGCCGGCCAGTCACATGCACGAACGCGTTAGTCACGCGCTTCAGACGCTGCAGCGGTTCCGCCAGCGCTTCGACTCCGCGGTCACGGCGCTTTCGGTGCTCGAGGTCGAGGACACAGTCACCGTGCGCGATGTGACCGCAGTTCTTCAGCCTGGCGAGCTCGTGATGCGCATCGCCGAGGACATCGAAGAGAACCTGACCGAGTTGGGCGAGGAGGGAAGGATGCTAAGGCTCCAGCTCGACGAGTTGACTGACGGTGTCGACGCCATGTGCAGGCTGGTCGTGCGCGACTACTTGCAGGCGACGGGGCGCGATCCCGATCGGGTCTTGGAGGGTCTGCGCCGGCTCACCACTGACGAGCTTGCCGATCCCAAGCGAATAGGCGCGGCACTTGGGTTGCCGGACTCGCGGACCGAGCTCGATGTGGCCCTCGAGCCGCACGGCTACAGGGCGCTTCACAGGTTGGCGCGCTTTCCCGACGCCCTTGTCGAACGGATCGTCCGCCACTTCGCGGGTTTGCAGAAGATCATGCGAGCCTCGGTGGGTGACCTCGAGGAAGTCGAGGGGGTGGGCGAGTCCCGTGCCCGCTCGTTGAAGGACGGACTAGCCCGCCAGGCCGAGTCGAGCATCCTCGACCGCTACACCTGATCAAGAGGGCGGTTTGCCCTCACCCAAAAGGGCGACCGGGCGCCTCGGGTAGAATGAATTGTCTGCGGGTTCGCCGGTGACGGCCCGCTCGTGCGTGGGGGCAGGAGATATCTGTGGTCTTCGACATCGGTGACAAGGTGGTCTACCCCCACCACGGCGCTGCGATCGTGGAGCGGCGTGAGCAGAAGGAGGCGTTCGGTGAGAAGCGCGAGTACCTCGTCCTGCGCTTGGCTTATGGCGACCTCACCTTGATGGTCCCTGCAGACAACACCGAGGGTGTGGGGCTGCGCGAGGTGATCAACGACGAAGAGGTCGAAGAGGTCTTCGCCGTCCTTCGAAAGAAGGAGGCGCGCATGCCCACGAACTGGTCTCGACGTTACAAGAACCACTCCGAGAAGCTGCGCTCAGGGGACATCTACCAGGTCGCCGAGGTCGTGCGGAACCTCTCCATCCGCGACAAGGACAAAGGCCTGTCTGCGGGGGAGAAGAGGATGCTGGGGCGCGCTCGGCAGATCCTCGTCTCGGAGCTGACGTTCGCCCTCGACGTGAACGAGGAACAGGCCGAGAAGCGCCTCGATGAGGCGCTGCCTTGAGCAGGCCGGCTCGGGCCACCCGTACGGACGGTGGAGCAGCTCGGTTCTAGACCGTTGCGGGTGTGGGCCGTCGTGGTGGCAGCGGGCGGCGGCACGCGCTTCGGGGGAAGAAAGCAGTTCGCCATGATCCGGGGGCGCCCAATGGTCGACTGGGCGCTGTGCGCGGCCAGAGAGGTGGTGGACGGGGTCGTCCTCGTGCTCCCTGCGGGCGATGCCAATCGGTCGACGGATGACGCCCGTGGCGCGGACTTCGTTGTCATCGGGGGTGACACCCGCTCGGCTTCCGTGCGTGCAGGTCTTAGCGCCGTGCCGCAGGACGCGGCGGTGATCGTGGTCCACGACGGGGCGCGTCCGCTCGCCTCGCCGGCACTCTTCGCGAAGGTGATCGAGGCAGTGGTAGACGGAGCGGACGCGGCGGTGCCTGCGCTGGCAGTGGCCGACACCCTGAAGCGTGTCAGCGAAGGGGTCGTGGTGGAAGAGGTTGCGCGCGGCGAGGTGGTGGCGGTGCAGACTCCCCAAGCGTTTCGGGCGGGAATCCTCCGACGGGCTTACTCCGATGGCGGTGACGCCACCGACGACGCGGCTCTGGTGGCGGCGCTAGGCGTCACGGTGCGAGTGGTGGGGGGCGAGTCGCGGAACCTGAAGGTGACTACGCCGGCGGATCTGGAGCTCGTGCAGGCTCTGGCAGGGACGTGATGGCGGCGCCGGACGCGACGCCCAGCTTCCGCGTAGGGCACGGTTTCGACGTCCATCGATTCTCGGACGATCCTGGCCGCCAGCTTGTGCTCGGGGGAGTGGTCATCGACACGGCTCCCGGACTCGAGGGGCATAGCGACGCCGACGTGCTCTCCCACGCTCTGGCGGACGCCTTGTTGGGCGCGACGGCGCTCGGAGATCTCGGCCAGCACTTCCCCGACACTGATCCGCAATGGGCGGGCGCGAGTTCGCTCGAGTTGCTCGAGCGTGTGATGTCGATGCTCGAAGGGCAACAGATGGACGTGCTGAACGCCGATTGCACGATCGTCTGTGAGAGGCCCAGCCTGAGCGAGCACATACCTCGAATGGCGTGGCAGCTGACCTCGCTCGTCGGTGCACCCGTCAGCGTGAAGGCCAAGCGTGCCGAGGGTCTTGGCGCGCTGGGTCGCGTCGAAGGGATCGCTTGTCTTTGCGTAGCCCTGGTGAGAGCCCGCGACACCGCACGAGGTGCGGAGCGCGATACGCGTTCGGCTCCGTCGTGAACCACCCGCCGCGACGGCACGAGAACGGAAGGAGCCACCGAGTTCGTTCCGCAGAAGCCCGCCCCGCCGGAGATGGTCGCGGTAGCCGCAAGCGCGACCCAGGTGGGCGCGACCCAGGTGGACGCGTCAGCCGCCGCGACCTCGACAAGCGTGGCGCGCGTGGTTATCGACGCGGCCTCGGAGGGGAGCAGGTCGAGGGACGGCAGGCCGTTCGCGAGTTGTTGGCGACGGCGAGACGACCGGTGAGGCAGGTGTGGATCGCGCAGGGTCTGGAACCTTCACTACAGCTCGACGAGATCGCCCGCCTGGCCGCCAGGAGCAGAGCGAAGGTCGAGTTTGTCGGGCGCCGGCGGCTGGAAGCGGTGGCCAGGACCGACTCCTCCCAGGGGGTCCTGGCCCTGGCCGCCCCTCTGGAGGAGACTCCGCTCGAAGACATGTGCGATGCCACGGGCGGCATCGCACCGTTCCTGCTCGTGCTCGACGGGGTGAGCGATCCCCAGAACCTGGGCGCGATCCTGCGCAGCGCCGAATGCGCAGGGGTGACAGGGGTCGTCGTGCCTCGCCATCGCGCCGCGAACGTGACCCCCACGGTCACCAAGGTGGCGGCCGGAGCCGTCGAGCACATGGCGATGGCTGTGGTGCCGGGAGTGCCGAGCTCTCTGCGCCGTCTCTCCGAGCACGGTGTTACGTGCGTTGGTCTCGACGCGAATGCCGAGACGTCACTCTTCGACGTAGGGGCCGAGCTTGATGGTCCGGTGGCCCTGGTGCTCGGGGCAGAAGGCAGGGGACTCGGCATGTTGAGCCGCCGCCGGTGCTCAATCATCGCGTCCATCCCCCAGCACGGGGCGCTCGACTCGCTCAACGTGGCGGCAGCCTGCGCAGTGGCCTGTTTCGAGTTGGCGCGCCGTCGCAGCTCCTCGCGCCCCAACGATGGGTGAGTGGGCGAGGCTCAGTCTCTGGTGCCGTGCACAAGATCGAGAACGGCTGAAGCCAAGGCCTCGGGATTGTCTTCTTGGAGGAAGTGGCCTGCGCCACCGATCGTGGTGTGGGACTGGCCGCGCGCCCCGGGGACGAGCTTCTTGAAGCGCTCGTCGGCTCCCTTGGTAATCAGGTCTCCGTCGCTGAAGGCGCAGAGAAACGGCTTGTCGAGGGCACTGAGCACCTCCCACGCACGGCGGTTCGCCTCGGAGGCGGGGTCGTCCGGTCGCGTCGGGACGAGGAGCGGGAACTGGCGCGCGCCCTCCTTGTAGCTCTCGTCTGGGAATGGCGCGTCATAGGCGGCCACCACCTCCTCGGGGAGCGATGTCGTGCACCCTCCGGCGACGATGCGACCGACGGGCAGCTCAGGCGTCTCCTGGGAGAATTTCTGCCAGGCGAAGAAAGCCTCGCTCGTGTGGTCGTCACCGGTCGGAAGGCCGGTGTTCGCGGCGACCACCCGCCGGAAGCGTTCGGGGTGCTCGGCGACGAGGCGCAGGCCCACCAGCCCGCCCCAGTCCTGGCCGAGGAACGTGACACCCTCGAGCCCGAGACGGTCGAAGAGCGCTGTACGCATCCACTCGACGTGGCGCGCGTAGCTGTAGTCGGTGCGTGAGGAGGGCTTGTCGGAACGGCCGAAGCCCACGAGGTCCGGAACGATCACCCGCAGGCCCGCCGCAACCAACCCGGGCACCATCTTGCGGTACAGGTAGCTCCACGACGGCTCACCGTGGAGGAGAAGGACGACCTCGGCGGCCCCGGCCGGTTCGCGCGAGGCGTCAGGTCGCTCGTCGATGTAGTGGACCCGCAGCCTGTCGTTCGAACCATCGCCAGCGGGGACCTCGACGTAGTGGGGCTCGAAGTCGTAGCCGGGAAGCGAGTCGAAACGCTCCTCAGGTGTGCGAAGCACCCTCATCTCGATCCTCCTCTTACAGGCGACTCGAACCCGATCGACCCGCTACAGACGACGCCGATTGCGTGAATAGGTATCTAGTTGGGAAAACGAGAGCCGGTGGTGGGACTCGAACCCACGACCTGACGATTACAAGTCGTCTGCGCTTCCGACTGCGCCACACCGGCCTGCTCTTCCACGCTACCGCCGCCCTGTTCGGGCCAGGGGAGACGACCAGGCCACGTGAGGAGACAGCGGCCCGAGGATGCTTGCTTCGGGTGGGCGCCATTGGCAGGCTGGGACCTACATGACCTTTACCGACAGGGACAAGGAGATCCTCGACTTCGAGGCTTCGTGGTGGACCCGGCCCGGACCGAAGGCTGAGGCGGTGCGGGTCCACCTGGGCATGTCTCCCACGCTCTACTACCGGCGCCTTGCGGCCCTCGTCGACAGCGAGGAGGCTGTGGCGCATGCACCGATGGTGGTTCACAGGCTCAGGCGGCGCAGAGACGAGCGCCGCCGTGAACGCTTCGAAGGTGTCGCCGAACCGCAGCATCCACGACGATGAGTGAGCCGGGCAACGGGTCGGGGTTCGGTGGACCGTACGACGTTTCGGGTGGTTCGGGCCACGAGTCGGCGGGCTCGCACCCCCACGATCCGTTCGAGCCTCCCGAGAGGTCAGGACTGGCACGTGGCGTGGCAATTGTCACGCTTGGCGTCATCGTGGGGATCCTGTTGTTGCCGTCAGCCACCCGTTCCCCCCTCGCCGTCGTGCAGGGCGGGACTCCGGCCGCCGCGCGGCAAGAGCCCAACTCGACGACCACCAGCCTTCCGGCCAGGTCGACGACCACGACCACTGCGCTCGCACCCGCCAAGATCCATGTGCTCGTGGCCAACGCCACCAGCGTCAACGGGGTGGCCGGCTCTGTGACGACATTTCTCGGAGGCAAGGGCTTCGCCACGCTTACGGCTGTCAACGCCCTGGGCAAGCTGACGGCGTCTCAGATCTATTTCACTACCGCGGGGTCCGGCGCGGCCGCGAGCGAAGTCGCCTCGGCTCTGGAGCTGGCGCCCGCGACGGTGCAGACGGCCGCGGCGAAGCCTCCTGTGTCAAGCGCGGCCGGGGCGTCTGTGATCGTGATCGTCGGTTCGGACCTTGCCACGCGATTCGCCCCCGCCTCCACCACGACCACGGTCAAGGGCCACTGAGCGCCACGCAGCCGAAGGGAGCGCCAGATCTTGGAGCGCTGCGCGCGCTTCTAGTCGATCCGCGTTCGAGCGCGGTCCTGACGGACTTCGACGGGACTCTCGCGCCGATCGTCGCCGATCCTGATGAGGCAAAGCCGCTTTGCGATGCAGCTGAAGTGCTCGCCAGGCTGTCAGAGCGCTTCGCGGTGGTGGGAGTCGTATCGGGAAGGCCTGCCGAATTCCTGGCGCGCCGTCTGGCCGCGTCCGGGCCTGGCGTGCAACTCGTCGGTGTGTACGGGTGCGAGTGGATCGAGGACGGAGAGGTGCGTCGCGCCACCGAGGTCCAGCCGTGGACCGGCCCGGTTGCAGAGGTCCTCACCGCAGCGCGCTCCGAGGCCCCTGCCGGCGTCGGCGTCGAGGACAAGGGAGCGTCTGTGACCCTCCACTGGCGAGGCACCCCGGAGGCGGCGAAGTGGGCGTCGGCCTTCGCGGCCACCTGGGCGGCTCGTACGGGACTGATGCTCCAGCCCGGGCGCATGGCGATCGAGCTGCGCCCGCCGGTCGATCTGGACAAGGGGCGAGTGGTCGAGCGCCTGGCGCAGCGTTGTACGGCGGCCTGCTTCGTGGGTGACGATTCCGGCGACCTCGTCGCGTTTGAAGCGCTCGACCGCCTGGCCGCACAAGGGATGCGTACGGTGCGCGTGGCGGTCGCCGCCGAGGAGTCACCTCCCGAGCTCCGCGCGTCGGCCGACTTGGTTCTGGCAGGGCCCGTCGAGGCGCTCGCCGTGTTGCGTGAGCTCGCCGCGGCGGCAGGCGCTTGACAGATCAACTACGTGCCAATGCGATCTGATCGGTGAGCCATTGGTGGGGCTTGCGGCGCACCACGACAGCCCGCAACGCCCGGGCCCTGCGTCTTCGCTCCTCGGGGGACATTTCCAGTGCCTGTAGCAGGACTTCGGCGGTACCGGTCACGTCGAAGGGGTTCACCTCGACGGCCTCGTCGCGCAGTTCGGCGAACGATCCCGCCTCGCGTGACAGCGCTAGCACCCCGTCGTTAGTGTTGAGCAGCGGGCCCTCCTTGGCCACGAGATTGAGCCCGTCGCGAAGCGGGTTGACAAGCAGCACGTCGTAGCGCATGAGGGCGGCGAAGGACCGGTCGAGGTCATCGGCGACGTCGAGCAGCACCGGAGTCCAGTCGTCCGTTCTCCATGTTTCGTTCACCCGCTGCGCGGTGTGCTCGAGCTCCGTGCTGTAGGCAAGGTACTCGGGAAGGTTCTGGCGCGACGGATACGTCAAAGAGAGCAGCACCACCTTCCCGCGTACCTCGGGGTGCCGGTGGAGGAGCTCGTCGAACGACCAGAACCCGCGCAGCAGGTTCTTCGATGGCTCGACCCGGTCGACGCTCAGCACCATCTGCCTGTTCCCGATCAGCGCGTCGAGGCGTTCGGCAGCCGCGGCGCAGCGCGGCGATGCTGTTCGCCGCGCGAGGTGCTCGGGGTCGGGTGAGAGCGGCGAGACGAGCGTCGGAGGTGCTTCGATATCGTTGTCGGCACAGCAGGCCAGGAATGCGGCCTCCCAGCGCGCCGTGTGGAACCCACAAGCCGCCGCCGCCATCCCGCCGAGCAGATCTCGTGCGGCTCGAGCCGGGAGGACGCGAAGCGCGCTCGGGTCGGCGAAAGGCGTATGGGTGAAGTGAACACAGCGAAGGTCCGCCCGCTGCCTTGCGAGCATCCCAGGCAGCAGGCTCAGGTGGTAGTCCTGGACGAGGACCGTGGCGCCGTTCGCCGCCGTCTCGCAGATCACGGCGGCGAACGTCTGATTCAGCTCCCGGTAGTGCTCCCACGCCTCGGTCCAGAACCGGTCGAGCCGGGGCCTGCGCGCGAGGTCGAAGAGGTGGTGATGGCAGAACCACAGAGTCGAGTTAGCCACCACGTCGTAGGCCATGCGATAGGTGGCTGAGTCCGGCTGTACCAGCAGCAGGTCGATGCCGTCGACCTTCGACAGTCCGTCGGCCGCGGCCATCCGGTCTGCGTCGGACATCGCACATGCCACCCAGCTTGCCCCGCGGCCTTGGAGCAATGGTTGCAACGCTGCGGCGAGCCCCCCTGCCGATCCCGCCTGAACGGGACGGCCGGCATCGTCGAACGAGAACGACACAGGGCCGCGGTTGGATGCAACGACGAGGTCGGCTCCACCCACGAGATGCGACCCTATCCGTTGAATTCGTCGGCGATTTCCCTGCGCCTTGGATCCGTCGGCCGTAGCCGCGCCCGGGCAAGATTGCCGTCATGGCTTTCGCAAAGCCAGGGGGATCGCACGAGCAGCGCCTGGTGGCGGCCGCCCCGGACTCCTTCAAGGGAACCTGCGGTGCCACCGAGGTGGCGCAGGCCGTAGCCATCGGGGCGCGCCGAGCGGGCTGGGCCTGCGACTGCTGCCCTCTCTCTGACGGCGGCGAGGGGTTCGCGCAGGCTCTCGCTTCCCACACGCCGAAGGGACAGGGGAGGTGGGAGACGACGATCGTGACCGGCCCCTTGGGTGCTGAGGTCGCGGCCAGATGGTGGTGGTCGCCGTCGGAAGCGGTGCTGGAGTCGGCCGCCGCGTCCGGGCTCGTGCTGGCCGGGGGCGCTTCGGGCAACGACCCGTTGGCCGCCACTTCGCGTGGCACGGGCGAGCTCATCGCAGCGGCGCTGCGATCAGGGGCCAGCCGGCTGCTCGTTGGGTTGGGAGGGTCGGCGAGCACCGACGGGGGGCTCGGCGCGCTGGAGGCGTTGGACTCGGCCGGAGGGCTCGGCGAGGCCGAGGTGCTGGTGGCGTGCGACGTCCTCACGTCCTTTGTCGACGCTGCTTCTCAGTTCGCCCCGCAGAAGGGCGCTTCGTCGGCCCAGGTGACAGAGCTGCAGGAGCGGTTGCTGGCGCTCGGGGACCGCTACCTGGAGCGTTTCGGGGTCGACGTGACCTGCATGCCCCGAGCCGGAGCAGCCGGCGGGCTCGCCGGCGGGCTCGCAGCCCTCGGAGCAACGCTTGTAGGCGGTCTCGACCTCGTGGCCGAAAGGGCCGGCCTCGACCGGCGAATCGGCGCGGCAGAGCTCGTGATCACCGCAGAGGGCTGTCTCGACTCCTCGTCGTGGTCGGGAAAGGTGGTTGGCGAAGTGCTCCAGCGGGCGCGCCTGGCGAACGTGCCCGCCGTGGTGCTTGCGGGGACCGTGGGACAGGGAGGGCTTCTCGTACCGGCGGGTTCTGCAACGGCCGGTCCAGATCGCGGCGATGAAGCGAGGTTCAACCAAGACCCTGAACCCGAGCGTTACGCACAGGTCGAGGTGGTGAGCCTTGCCGAGCGCTTCGGGCTCGCCAGGGCTTTGGTCGAGCCGGCGTCGTGCATAGAAGAGGTCGTGCGGGAGCTTCTCGAGGCGCGTTGACTCCGAGGCCCGGACCGGCCACCATGTAGGGATCATCAAGAGCGGCTGAGGGACGGGCCCTTTGACGCCGCGACAACCAGCGCAACCCCGCTCTAGCGGTTGGCACCGTGAGCAGCGGGGGGTGTGCCAGGTGCCAATGCCCGACCGATGAGGGAGGAACCCATGAGTTACGTCACCGCTCTTCGCTGCAGGGAATGTGCTCGTGAGTACCCGGCCGAGGCTCTCCATGTCTGTGACCATTGCTTCGGGCCACTGGAGGTCGTGTACGACTACGAGGCCGTTTCGGCGAACCTGAGCCGCAGCCAGATGGCCGTCGGTCCCCAGACCATCTGGCGCTACGGGCCGCTCCTACCGGTGTCGGACTCGGCGCCCATCGACCTCGGGAACCGGTCTCACTCCCCTGGTTCGCGCCGACCGCTTGGCCGCAGAGCTCGGTCTCGGCGAACTCTGGGTGAAGAACGACACCGCCAACCCCACCGGCTCCTTCAAGGACAGGGTCGTGTCGGTGGCTCTCACGAAGGCCCGGGAGCTCGGGTTCAAGGTCGCTGCCTGTGCCTCTACGGGCAACCTGGCCAATTCGGTGGCCGCGCACTCGGCGCGTGCGGGGATGGTGTCGGTGGTTTTCATCCCGAAGGACTTGGAGCGCGCCAAGGTCGTCAGCACCGCCGTGTACGGCGGGCACGTAGTGGCGGTGGAGGGCACCTACGACGACGTCAACCGCCTGTGCGCCGAGCTCGCCAGTGAGCACCCGGCGTGGGCGTTCGTCAACGTCAACCTGCGCACGTACTACGCAGAAGGCTCGAAGACCCTCGCGTTCGAGGTGGCCGAACAGCTCGGTTGGCAGGCGCCGGACCACGTCGTGGTACCGGTCGCCTCGGGAAGCCAGCTCACCAAGGTGGCAAGAGGCTTTCGCGAGCTCTACGAGGTGGGTCTGCTCGAAGAGGAACCCCACGTCCGGATCTCGGGGGCCCAAGCCGCGGGTTGCGCGCCGGTTGCCACCGCCTTTGCCGAGGGCGCCGATGCCATACGGCCGGTCCGGCCGGACACGATCGCCAAGTCTCTTGCCATAGGGGACCCGGCCGACGGCTGGTACGCCCTGCACGAGGTGCGCTCGAGCGGAGGGGCGTTCGCCGTGGCCAGCGATGACGAGATCGTTCGTGCCATTCGCCTGCTAGCTCGAACCGAGGGCGTCTTCGCCGAGACCGCCGGGGGAGTGACCATCGCGGCGCTGGCCAAGCTCGCCGCCGAGGGTGTCATCCGCCAAGACGAGCGAGTGGTCGTCTACGTGACAGGCCACGGTCTCAAGACCGTCGAGGCGCTCGTCTCGCTGCGACCGACGGCGACCATCGCCCCCAGCCTGGACGCCTTCGAGGCGGCGGTGGACGTCGACGGCGACCTGCACCGAGGGGACCGATGAGCGTCACAGTTCGCGTCCCGGCCCAGCTGCGCACGTTGACCGGAGGCGTCGCGGAGGTGTCGCTGGAGGGCTCCACCGTGGAGGAGGTTCTGAAGGCGCTCGAAGTCGCCCACTGCGGCTTCACGGATCGGCTGTTCGACGACGACGGAGGCTTGCGCCGCTTCGTGAACTTGTTCCTCGACGACGAGGACGTCCGGTTCCTCCATGCACTGAGCACTCCCGTGACCGACGGGCAGACCCTTTCCATCGTCCCGGCTGTGGCAGGCGGCTGATCTCTGGCCGGTGGGAGAAGGGCGGGCCAGGCCGCCTCGGGTGCCCCGGACGGGTGTGAACGGTCTAGGACCCACGGTGTTGCGCAGTTCCCCCGGGCGTGGTTTGCTGTTAGCACTCGAACCGATAGAGTGCTAACAGAGCCGCTCGAGCCTCGAGCGTCGGTCGCCTGGCTGGGCCGGTCGCCGGCGGCGGCATCCGCCATGTAACCCACGGAGGAACAACCAAAATGCCCAAGCTGATCGCCTTCGACGAGGAAGCCCGCAGGGCCCTCGAGAGCGGCATGAACAAGCTCTCCGACGCCGTTCGCGTCACCCTCGGCCCGAAAGGCCGCAATGTCGTTCTGGAGAAGAAGTGGGGCGCGCCGACAATCACGAACGATGGTGTGTCCATCGCCAAGGAGATCGACCTCGAGGACCCGTGGGAGAAGGTCGGCGCCGAGCTGGTGAAGGAAGTGGCGAAGAAGACCGACGACGTCGCCGGTGACGGAACCACCACCGCTACGGTCCTGGCGTGGGCCATGGTCCACGAGGGCCTGCGCAACGTGGCCGCGGGAGCGAACCCCATGTCGCTCAAGCGTGGGATCGAGGCTGCGGTGGAGGCAACCGTCGAGTCTCTCAAGTCCATTGCCCGCGAGACGGAGACCAGAGCGCAGATCTCTCAGGTGGCGGCCATCTCCGCGGCGGACAGCGAGATTGGTGAGATGATCTCCGAGGCCATCGACAAGGTGGGCAAAGACGGCGTGATCACGGTCGAGGAGTCCCAGACCTTCGGCATGGAGATGGACCTCGTTGAGGGGATGCGCTTCGACAAGGGCTACATCTCGCCGTACTTCGTCACCGACCCCGAGCGCATGGAAGCGGTTCTCGAGGACCCCTACGTGCTCCTGGTGGGCCACAAGATCTCGGCCGTGCGTGACCTGTTGCCCGTCTTGGAGAAGGTGATGCAAGGTGGCAAGCCGCTCGTGATCATCGCCGAGGACGTCGAGGGTGAGGCCCTCGCCACGCTTGTTGTGAACAAGATCCGGGGTACGTTCAAGTCCGTTGCGGTGAAGGCCCCAGGCTTCGGGGAGCGTCGCAAGGCGATGCTCCAGGACATGGCCATTTTGGCCGGCGCCCAGGTAGTGACCGAAGAGGTCGGGCTCAAGCTCGAGAACGTCGGGTTGGATCTTCTAGGCCGAGCCCGCAAGGTGGTTGTCACGAAGGACGAGACGACGATCGTCGAGGGCACCGGGAGCGAGTCCGACATCAAGGGCCGCATCAACCAGATCAAGGCCGAGATCGAGAACACCGACTCNNTCAAGGTCGGTGCCGCCACCGAGGTCGAGCTGAAGGAGAAGAAGCACCGAATCGAAGACGCGGTGTCCACTACCAAGGCGGCGATCGAAGAGGGCGTCGTGCCGGGTGGCGGTGTGGCGCTTCTCCGGGCCCAACAGCACATCCTCGACCGCGCCGAGAAGCTCCAGGGCGATGAGGCCACCGGTTGTCGCATGGTTGCCAAGGCTGTCGAGGAGCCGCTCAAGCAGATCGCGGTGAACGCCGGGCTCGAAGGCGGCGTGATTGTAGAGAAGGTGCGCTCGCTCAAGAAGGCCCATGGCCTCAACGCCGAAACCGGCGAGTACGAGGACCTCTTCGACGCAGGTGTCATCGACGCTGCCAAGGTGACGCGCTCCGCGCTTCAGAACGCGGCCTCCATTGCCGCTCTGTTCCTCACCATCGAAGCCGTCATCGTGGACAAGCCCGAGAAGGAGCAGGCTCCCGCCATGCCCGGTGGCGGCATGGACGACTTCTAAGAGCCTGCGAGAGATATCTGACCGAGGGGCGCCCGAGCGGGCGCCCCTCTTCGTCTGGCTCTGTTCCTTTGGGTGGTGGCGCAGGGTGTCAGACTTGGCGTGTGGCACCGACACCTGCCCGGCATCTCCCGTCCTCTCTCGCCCCGAGCGTCGGCTGGGCGGTTCTGCACCTCTTCTGCCGGGCAGGCCCGTCAACCGATGCCGAGGCTGTCGTGCGCGCCGTAAAGGCGACCCGGGTGGCGGGTGACCAGGTGGTGACGGTGGCTCTTCTCGGGCACAAGGCCGACATCGGTGTCATGGCGCTAGGACCCGACCTTTGGCGACTTCGCGCCCTGCAGACGGCGCTTCGGCTCGCCGGCCTCGAGCCCGCCTGCTCCTATGTGTCGCTGACCGAGGTGTCCGAGTACGCAGAGGGCGTCCCGGAGGAGATGAAGCAGGCTCGGCTTTACCCGAGGTTGCCTCCTGAGGAAAAACCAGCGTTCTGCTTCTATCCGATGTCGAGACGCCGTGGCCCGGGCGACAACTGGTACTCGCTCAGCTTCGACGAGCGCAAAGAATTGATGCTTGGTCACGGGGCGATGGGACGGCTCTTTCGCGGGCGGGTCCTCCAGCTCGTCACCGGGTCCACAGGCCTGGACGACTTCGAGTGGGGTGTGACGCTGTTCGGCGAGCACCCCGACGACCTGAAGGAGTGCGTCTACCGGATGCGCTTCGACGAGGCCTCGGCACGCTTTGCCGAGTTCGGACCGTTCTGGACGGGCATGGTCGGTGAAATCGAGGGCGTGCTCGGCAGCGTCGTGTCGGGTTAGGGCTCCGGCTGTGAGCGTGCTCGAGGCGAAGCTGAAGGCGTTGCAGGCAGAGCTCGTCGCATTCGGCCGCGTCGTCGTAGCCTTCAGCGGCGGAGCGGACTCAGCCCTAGTGGCGCACGTGGCCACCGACACGCTCGGCGCGAGCAACGCTTTGTGCGCGACGGCGGTCTCGGCTTCGCTCGCCCCAGAGGAACTGGCGGATTGCAGGTCGCTCGCCTCGGAGTGGGGGCTTCGGTGGATCGCGGTCGAGACGACCGAGCTGTCCGATGCCGCCTACGCTGCGAACGGCACCGACCGCTGCTATCACTGCAAGTCGAACCTTTTGGAGGCGCTTGGTCCTCTCGCAGCTTCGGAGGCGGCCACTGTGGTGTTAGGGGTCAACGTGGACGACCTCGGCGATCACCGCCCCGGCCAGTCTGCTGCCGCGGAGCGTGGCGCGAAATTCCCGTTGGTCACGTCAGGGTTCACCAAGGCCGACGTGCGTGAGGTCTCGTGCCGGCTCGGGCTTCGGACGTGGGACAAGCCCGCGGCCGCGTGCCTGGCGTCGCGTGTGCCATATGGCGTCCCTGTGACTCTCGGCACGCTCACAAAGGTGGCCGACGCCGAGTCTGCGCTAAGAGAACTCGGGTTCCGCCAATTGCGCGTCAGGCACTACGGCGAGCTGGCGCGCGTGGAGCTCGAGGGCTCGGACCTGTCTGGTGCCGTCGACCGCCGCCATGAGGTGGTGGCTGCGGTCAAGGGCGCGGGATATCGGTATGTCACGCTCGACCTCGAAGGCTTCCGGTCGGGGAACCTGAATGCTGCCCTTCACGACCGTACGGGGAGCGAAGGCCCGGAGTCCGCCTCACAGCTAGCCGACGTCTCACAGCTCACCGACGCCTCAGGAGACGCCGTCGAGAGCTGACCCTCTGGCCCTTAGGTCGTACCAGGAGTTATCGGTTTCGCAGGGGCTGGGATTTCACTCAACGATCACCCGACGGTTACCGGCTGTTCGCGAACTGTTCACCTTTCGTCGTTAGGTTGGGCCGCGATGACTGAGGGCGGAGACTTCTCCGGCGCATCTAGGCGCGAGCCAGTATCGCTGAAGGCCTCCTCTGAGGTCGGCGTTTCCGGCGAGCTCTCTGCGAATGCAGCCACCGGGCGAGCACCGTCCGCCGTGCTTGCCTGTCCCACGCTGATGGCGCGTGAGGTCAGCGTCGGCTTCGGCTCGAAGACCGTGGTGTCGAACGTAAACCTCGAATTCCATCCCGGCACCATCACCGCACTGATCGGGCCCACCGGTTGTGGCAAGACCACGCTCCTGCGGTCGATCAACCGGATGAATGACAAGGTCCGCGGCTACTGGCGAAAGGGTTCGATCGAGCTCGAAGGGACGGAGGTCTCCGAAGCACACATGGACCCGCTGGTGTTGCGCCGGCGGGTGGGCATGGTCTTCCAGCGGCCGAACCCGTTCCCGATGTCGATCCGGGACAACGTCGTGGTGGGGGTCAAGGTCCACCGAATGGCTCCCCGCCACGAGCTGCCCGCAGTTGCGGAGCGCGTCTTAAAGCATGTCGGACTATGGGCCGCAGTTGCCGACCGGATGAGTGACTCCCCATTTCGCTTGTCGGGCGGGCAGCAGCAGCTGCTGTGCCTCGCGAGGGCCCTGGCCGTGGAGCCCGACGTGCTCCTGCTCGACGAGCCCACCTCCTCCCTCGACCCGCAGACGACTGAGATCGTCGAGGATCTCCTTCGTGAGCTTGCCCCTCGCCTCACGATGATCATCGTCACCCACAACCTCGCCCAGGCCCGGCGCGTCTCGCACAACACCGCCTTCCTCTACAACGGGCTGCTGGTGGAGGCCGGCGACACCAAGCAGATCTTCGAGGCACCGAACGAGCCCGAGACGGTTAGCTACGTGAGCGGGAGGATCGGCTGACCTTTTGGTCGACCTCCTGCGAGGCGGATCCAAGAACAATTCTGATCTTCACCCAGAGAAAGCCTTCCGAAAGGAGTACCACCCCATGTCCACGCGCCGACCCACGCTCCCGCTCGCTGCGACGCGACGACGCAAGTCACGCCTTCTCGGGCCAGCTGGCGTGCTGTCAGTGTTGACGGCTGGCGCGCTCACGCTCGCGGCCTGCAGTTCGTCGAGCTCGTCCTCCACGACATCGACTACCGCGGCAGTGCGCCTGTCGAGCTTGGAGAAGTGGCCGACCACTCCCGTCTCTGTAACCGAGTCGGGCTCGACCCTTCTCCAGCCGCTGTTTGCCGCATGGGCCAACGCCATCCACATCTCTTGGCCCACGGTCACTGTGCAGCCGGCCGGCGGCGGATCGGGTCAAGGTTTTGCCAACGCGGCCAGCGGCATCTCGAACATCGGTGGGTCTGACCCGTACCTGTCCCAGGCACAGCTTGCGCAGTACCCGGCACTCAAGAACATCCCCCTCGCCATCTCCGCGCAACAGGTGAACTACAACGTGGCCAACATCACCCCGGCCGGTACTCACCTCAAGCTGAGCGGCAAGGTGCTGTCAGCCATGTACCAGGGGACGATCACGAGCTGGAACGACCCTCAGATCACCGCCTTGAACCCGGGGGTCACGATTCCCTCGACCCCTGTGGCGGCGATCCACCGCTCGGACAGCTCAGGTGACACGTTCCTCTTCACGTCGTACCTGGCCGCGGCCGACCCGACAGGGTGGGGGACGAAGTACCCGGCGAACACGACCGAGCAGTGGCCGAACGCTCCAGGCTCTGCTGCGGCCCAGGGCAACGGCGGCATGGTCACCACCTGCGCCGCCACACCCGGATGTGTCGCTTACATCGGGATCAGCTACCTCGACCAAGCCAGCCAGAGCAAACTGGGGTACGCAGCGCTTCAGAACAAGTCCGGCAACTACGAGCTGCCTTCGGTCACGACGGTTTCCGCTGAAGCAGCCGGCTTCGCCAATTCGACGCCTTCCAGCGGTGCGATCTCGATGATCTACGGCCCGCCGACTGACGGGTACCCGATCGTCAACTACGAGTACGCCATCGTCGGTAAGCAACCCGACGCTGCCCACGCACAGGCCGTGAAGGCCGTGCTGGCCTGGGCGGTGGACCCGAACGGCGGTAACGCCCCGAGCTTCCTCGACAATGTGCACTTCGTGGCTCTTCCCACGCAGGTGGAGCAGATCGCGCTGAAGTTGATCTCCAAGGTCACGAGCTAGGAAGACACCGCCCAATAGCGCTCCGCCGAGCCCGAGACCGCTGTTGACCACCACCTCCGAGCGCAGTCGGGGTCCGGCCAGCTCGCTGCTGGCGGGAAAGGCGGTCGGCAGCAGTTCCGGAGGCCCCGGGTCCGGGGAGGGACAAGGTTCAGCCGGCGGCTGGGGCTCGGGCGGTGCGGGCTGGGAGGGGTCGCCTCCTGCATCGCGACAGCGTTGGTGGCGCTTTGAGCAGATGTTGCCGCGCGGCTTGACCGTCGCCGTGTGGATACCACTCTTGGCGATCGTCCTGCTCGTAGTGGTGCTGGTCGTAAAGGCCGTTCCCGCCATTCGCTTCAACGGGTTGCACTTTTTCACGAGCGACGCCTGGAGCACGGGTAACGCCTTCGGGTCGGTGGTGACGACAGGCGGGGTACGACACTTCGTGGGTGCCTCCTACGGGGTGCTCCCCTTGGTCGTGGGCACACTGATCTCTTCGGCCATCGCCATCGCGCTGGCGGTGCCCATCGGTGTTGCCACCGCGTTGGTGATTGTCGAGAAGCTGCCGATGCGCGTCTCGTCGGGTGTGGGATTTTGCCTCGAGGTGTTGGCAGGTGTGCCCAGTGCCGTGTACGGCATCTGGGGGGTGCTCACGTTCGGGCCTTGGCTCGCGCACCACATCGACGGTCCGATCGCCCGGAACATGCCCGACGTGCCGGTGCTGCGCTGGTTCCGTGGCGCCGGCCCTCACAACGTGGTGGGGCAGGGCCACGACCTTCTCACGGGCGGGTTGATCCTGACCGTCATGATCCTGCCGATCATCGCGGCGACCACCCGCGACCTGCTCCGTCAGGTGCCCAGGGCCACGGTGGAGGGAGCCACCGCCCTCGGTCTGACTGACGCGGAAGCGGTGAACACGGTCACGTTGCGCTGGGTCCGCTCGGGCATCATCGGAGCGTCGATGCTGGGCCTGGGACGCGCGCTCGGAGAGACGATCATGGTGGCAATGGTGGGGGGCGCCCTGCTTGGGTCCAGCCCACACTCGATCTTCAGCGCTTTCAACACCATCGCGGCCGCCATCGTCACCCAGCTCGAGGCCGCCTTGAGTGACCCGACAGGGCTTCAAGTGGGCACGCTCGCCGAGATCGCCCTCGTGCTCCTCGTCATCTCGCTCGCCGCCAACGTGATCGCCCGCTGGCTCGTGCAGCGTGGCGTGGGCACCGCCCTGCCCGTCGGAAGGGGGATCTGAGATGGCGGCGACGACGGGTGCCGCGCCACTTCCCACCGAGGCCACCACCTTCACCGAGCGTTCGCGCAGTGCCGGACTCGGCCGGCGCAAGATGAAGAACGCCCTTCTGTGGGGGAGCTGTACGATCGCCCTGGCGCTTGTGGTGTCCCCGCTTCTTTGGATCGTGATCGGGGTGATCGCCAAGGGCGTGTCGCACTGGCAGTGGAGCGCCCTCACTCACGACCACGCTTCGGCCTCGAGCCCGGGCCTTTTGAACGCGGTGATCGGAACCTTCACCCTCATGGCCGGCATCGTGGTCATCGGCGGTGTGATCGGCATCGCGGGTGGGATCTACCTCGCGGAGTACTGCCCCGAAGGCAAGGGAAAGTTGCTGCGCGGCGCTTCTGAGGTGCTCTCGGGGGTGCCCTCGATCGTCCTCGGCTATGTGGGGTTCATCGCGCTGGTCGTGGGTTTCAAGGGCACGGGCATCCACTGGAGTTTCGGCCTTCTGCCCGCGTGGATCGTGGTGGCGGTGCTCGTGGTCCCCTATATCACCAAGTCGACCGAGGTGGCGATCCGCAACGTTCCCACCGCCTACAGAGAGGGGGCCGAGAGTCTCGGGCTCTCGAGCGGGTTCACGCTGCGAAAGCTCATCCTGAGACCGGCGCTCCCGGGAATCGTCACGGGTCTGATCTTCGCCGCCGCTATCTCGGTGGGTGAGACCGCGCCTCTCATCTACACGGCGCACTGGTCCGACCACACCAACTTCTCGCTGATCCACAGCGCGTTCGGCGGGGTCGGGTACCTCACCTACGGCGTGTTCGAGTTCCTGAACGAGCCGAGCGCCCACGACCACGTCTTGGCCAACGACGCCGCAATGATGCTTGTCGTCATCGTGCTTCTGCTCATCGTGGTATCGAGGGTTCTCGTCTCCCTCACTCAGCGGTACTCCCCAGATCGACCCCAACGCCTCGGCCGATCCGGGAAGTGAGTGGCAAGGCGGCGCCGTCGTGGGTGACGCCGAGGCGCCGCTTCGGATTCTGGTCGTTGAGGACGAGAAGTCCTATCGCGAGGCGCTGAGCGCCGGGCTGGCCAAGGAGGGGTACGCGGTCGAGCTGGCCGCGGACGGATCCGAGGGTCTGCGCCTCTTCGCCGAGAACCCACCGGATCTGGTGCTGCTAGATGTTCTGCTGCCCGGCATGCTGGGCACCGAGGTGTGCCGCCGCATGGGGGCGATCGCACCGGTCCCGGTGATCATGGTGAGTGCTCTTGACTCCGAGGTGGATGTCGTGCTCGGGCTCGAGATCGGCGCAGCCGACTACATCACCAAGCCTTACCACCTGCGCGAGCTCACAGCGCGAATCCAAGCCGTGCTGCGCAGGGTTGCGCCCCGGCCTGTCGGTCTGCCGGTCATCTCCGGGAGAGGCGCGCAGTGGGCGCCGGAGGTGGTGGTGGCTGGACCAGTTCGCATCGACTTCGCCCGACGTGAGGTGACCACTTCACGGCGAGTCGTGCACCTGAGTCGCCGGGAGTTCGACCTGCTCGCATTGTTGCTCTCTCCTCCCGGTCAGGTGCACACACGTGAGGAGCTGATCGACAGGCTGTGGTCCGGGCGTGACCTTTCCGACACCCGCACCCTCGACACCCACATCCGGCGACTTCGAGTGAAGCTTGAGCGCGATCCCGCCGATCCGCAGTACCTGGTGACCGTGCGAGGTGTGGGGTTCCGCTTCGATGCCGAAGGGCGCGGGGAGCTCGAGCGCTGTTAGGCCTCGTGGCGCTCGACGCTGCGCCACACGGGCCGGCGAGGGCGGTCGAACAGCACGTCGAGGTGTTCGCCGCGCAGAGCCGCGAAGACATGATGCCCCCAGCGCTCTGCTCCGGCCAGTGGCTGGGGGAGGTGCTCGGGGGAGAACCACCCCACGTGCGAGGTCTCGAGTGGATGGGGTCGCAGCTCGCCGCCCGTGGCCCGGCAGTGGAAGACGAGCGAGTACAGGGCGACTCTGGTGAACCCGAGGCGCAGTCCGTCGAGAACGGCGATGAGGCGGACCACTTCCGCCTCCACCCCGGTCTCCTCGAGCACCTCCTTCACCACCACCTCGGCTGCCGAGTAACCGACGTCGGCCCACCCGGTGGGATAGAGCCACACGCCGGAGTCGGCGCGCTGCACTAGGAGCAGCTCGCCTTTCTCGTTGCCCACGGCGGCCCCCACCGCGATCTTCGGGGTCACGTATCCGGGCACTCCCTTTCCCACGGCCCCGAGCCACTCCTCGACCAGCTCCCCGGCGTCCTCCACGCCGTTCGCCCCCAGGGTGGCGGCCACCGAGATGTCGGCCGCGACGCGCAGCACTTCCTCGAAGCGCTCGCGCTCGTAGAGGTTCTCGGTGAAGCCGAGGCCGGTGCGGGCGATGGCCGCCAGGCACTCGCTCCAGCGAAGCAGTTGACGGGTGGATACGGGACGATCCACGGTCATGACGCTAATGCCGGAAGGCGCCGCCCGCAGCGTCGCACGGGGCTCGGCCCGACGGACCTCTGGCTGGGTGGTGCCGCCCGAGGTCCGGGGTGGGACAGAATGGACCTCATGGCCGTGAACGCCGACTGTCGCCACTACGTCATGCAGACGACCGACCGTGGAGAGAAGCTCGAGCGTTGCCGGGTGGATGCCAACGAGCACCTTCCCTTCGCGTGTCCCGAGGGTTGTGTCTTCTACGAGCCCCGCAAGGTGTCCAAGGCCGGGTGGCATGTCGGCGAGCGCCGCAGGGACGATCCGCCTCGCCGCTGAGCGTCCTCGGTCTCATCCATCACGGGGCCGCGTACCCGCCAGGGCCATCCGGCGGTTGGCGTGTGCCGCAGTGAACCGGTCGCCCACGCCCCCGGTCTGCCAGAAGTCGAGCACGGTCTCGGCGCTCACTTTGCCCGCTTCGATCAGGGCCTCGGTGTTCGAGAAGTCGTCGTAGCGCGACACGGGCTCGGAGTCGACTGTGAACACCACCACTTCGATGCCCTCAGGAAGGTGGGCGAGCTCGCGGACGAACCGGCTGTGCACCGCGATGAAGAAGGCTGTCAGCACCGCCTCCACTGGCCTGCGATAACGCTGAGGGGTGTAGTGCATGGGCCCGCACAGGAGCACGAAGATGCGCTCGGCGCCTTGGGACAGGGCGCGGCCAATAGGAACGTTGTCCACGACCCCGCCGTCGATGAACGGCTCTCCGTCGATTTCGACCGGGGGAAGAAGGGCCGGCAGTGCCGCCGAGGCGAGGATGCGTTCGACGGCAGGCCCGGAGGTGAACCAGCGGGTGCGGCCGTCGTGCAGCGAAGTGGCCACCACCTCCAGGTGCACAGCGGCATGCTCGAGGTGGTCGAAGTTGATGCCCTCTTCGATCACTTTGCGCAGTCCCATGTTGGCGTGCACCGACTCGCGCTGTTGGAAGTAACGCACAGCGTTCGGCATCCGTCCCTGGGGAAAGACGTCGTCGGCGGTGAGCCGTTTCCAGATCGACGCCATGCGCTGCACGCCCAGGGCGGTGGGTTCGCTGCAGAACCCCGCTGCGTTCACGGCGCCCACCGAGGTGCCGAAGACAGCGTCGGCGGTTATGTCCCGTGCGACGAGGGCCTGGACCATCCCGATCTGCGCGGCACCTCGGGAGCTGCCCCCGGCGAAGACAAAGGCGGTACGGGCCCGGCGCCGCGAGGTATCGCCGCGGCGGTGGCGCGCCAGCCACCGCCGCGGCGTCCCCGACGCGAGGAAGACCCCGCCGGGTAACTGCGCGGCGTCGATGACCGGCGCGCCGACGGTGGGCGGGTCCGAGAGCGGTTCCACAGCGGCTTCAGGCACCATGAGCATCTTCACCCATCTGGCCTGGGCGACGTTCGGTTGCCCGCGGGCGGAGGGCTGGTGTGGCGGGTCTCGCGCACCGCCCGGTCTCGCCTCATTCCCCATCGCACCGAGACCACCACGAGGCCCACGATGAGCACCACGAAGACCCCGAAGACGGCGTCGAAGGCGGCACTCACGGCAGGGCGGCGGGTGCGAAGCCGCTGACGGCACAATCAGGGCTCAGGCTCATCGTCCGCGACGCTACCTCCGGACTCCTTCGGAGTCCGGAGGTAGCGGGTCCAAACCGTTCGCGCGACACACCCGTCGTGCATGCTTGGAACGTGGTCATACGCGAGCGACCGGGTGCGCTGTCGACCGAGCCGTTGCTTGCCCGCCTGCGAGGCGACGGTGATGTGCGTCCCGCGGTGGACCCAGGCCTGGCAGGGGGACTTCGTGACTGGTTCGAGGATGCCCTAGGCGCCGCGGGCGGCTTCCCAGCGCAGGCACCTGTGGTGCGGGTCAGCAAGGAAGCGGTAAACCAGGTCCTCGTCTGTGAGGCCCATGCCCTTTCTCGAGCTGTCATGTCACGTGCCGTCACCGTCGAGCTTGCTCGAGGGGTCCTGGTGGACGCGCTGTTCCGCCAGTGGGTGACCTTGGGAGACATCGGCGAGCCATGGGTGGACGCCGTGGCGGCGGTCGAGTGCGCGGGCGACGAGGCGGTCGTCCGCTTCATATCCGACCTGGACACCCAGGGCCGGGATCGTCTCGCCGACGAGGTACGTGAACATGCCGCGCGAATCGCGTCCGTGTGGCCTGTGTCGAGCCCGGCTTGGCTCGCCCGCACTCAGGAGCGACTGGAGGTTCCGCTCGGAGGTGGACGCCTCGTTCTGAGCGGCGTTGTCGACCTGGCCTTCGGAGCGCCTTGTGCGGGGCGCGCCTCTGTCTGCCTGGTCGAGCTGAAGTCCGGCGTTCGGCGTCTCGAGCACCGCGGGGACCTTCACTACTACGCCCTCTTGGAGACGCTTCGAAGCGGCGCGCCTCCCTTCCGGATCGCCACGTACTACTCCTCCACCGGTGAGCTCGATGCCGAGCAGGTCGGTGAAGATGTGCTGCTGGGGGCTATGCAACGGACCCTTGCTGGATCCGAGCGCCTGTGCCGGCTGGCCGCAGGGGCAGAGCCGGCGCGCACAGCGAACCCCCTCTGCGCCTGGTGTGCGGAGCTTCCCGGCTGTGGGCCCGGCCAAGGGCGCGCCCGGAGCAGAGTTCCGAAGATGACGGGAGGCCCCACGGCCGATGAGCGTGTTTGGGCTCGCGACCCATGCTGGGCGGAGGAGGAGTTCCGGTGAGAAAGATCGCGGAGAAGAACCGATGAGAGCAGCCCGGAAGGCTGTTAGTGAAGCCACCGAGGTTGTCCGACCCGTAGGGATCGGGCTCGCCTTGCCGCGCGCCGCGCCCCTCACCGACGCGCTGTTGGCACCGGCCGCTTGCGATGTGCGGACCTCGGAGTTCCAAGAACTGCGTGCCTCGCTGTTCTATGAGCTGCCTCGGCTGGTGGAGGAGCTGCCCCCGAGCGAGCGTTTGCAGATCGGCGCCCACGAGTTGGTCGTCGCTCGCGACCATCCGGAGCGCTGCGCGCTGAGGCGTGACGGGTTCGTCCCTTCTCCTCGACGTTGCAGGCGAGCGATCGGTGTCGCAGCCGTCGAGCGTTGCGTGCGCGGTCGCGCGTCGACGCCCCAGACGGCAGTGGCCGAGGTGCTGGAGTCCGGCGTGGAGGACCTGGCCGCCGCGGCGAGAGCACAGGGTGGTCAGTCCCCGCCATGGTGGGCCGAGTGGTATGCGGGCCTGGCTCTTGGAGGCCGGGCCACGGTGCAGGCGGAGGCCCTGACGTGGGCCACGCAGCTGTGGACCGCGCTCGACTGGTGTCGCTTCGAGAGACCCCCCGTCATCGGAGGACGCGATGACTGGTGGGACTGTCCGGGCCGCCGGCAATTGGCCGTGCGCGGCCGCGCTGAAGTTCGGGCCTGGGCCGGCAGCCGACCGGCGATGCTTGTCGTCGCTGCTGGCTCCCCTGGTACCGGGTGGCGCGCCGAGCTCGCTCAGCGCGCCCTTGTCGTCGCGCTGGCGCGTGGCGAGGGTCCGATCCCGGCACGGGTCGTGGGCCTGTGGCCGACGAGTGGGCTCGTCCGGATATGCGAGGTCGACATCACCGCTCTGCACGAGGCGGCCGCCGCGCTGGTGTCAGCCGTCGGCACATGGGTGAACGCTCTCGTCGGCTCACGCCATGGCGATCCGGTGGAGTGCTAACTGGCTACGGTGGGCGAATGAGCTCTGATCCCGATCGTTGCTCGGTGCGACAACGCGGCGGTTCCTCCTGTGCCCGGTCAGCCCTCTTGGTGGTGTTGCTGGCGGTGCTCTTGAGCGCGTGCAGCACCGGCTCATCGTCCTCCGTCTCGGGGTCGAGCTCACCGACCTCGGCGTCGGAGCCTTCGGGTACCACCGGCGCGCCGAACGCGGCCCAGACGGCTGCGGAGGTGAACGGAGCCACCACGGCGGACACCGACAGCGCCGGGATCGAATGGCTGTGCCGGCCGGGGCAGGTGCAAGACCCCTGCCGGTTCGACCTGACCGCGACTGTCGTGCCGAGCTCGGGATCGACCCAACTCCAGCACGCCTCGGCGCCGGCCGATGCTCCCATCGACTGCTTCTACGTCTATCCGACCGTGAGCGAGCAGCACGGTGTGCTGGCCAACCTGCGCATCGACCCTGCGGAGATCTCTGTGGCGGAATCGCAGGCCTCGCGCTTCTCACAGGTGTGTCGCGTCTACGCCCCCATCTATCCGCAGCTGACCCTCAACGCCATCTTGAATTCCTCGCAAGTCACCGCTGGTGACGTGGCCAAGGCCTTCGCCGGAGTGGTCGCTGCCTGGAAGGACTACCTGGACAACTACAACCACGGGCGGGGTGTGGTCGTCATCGGGCATTCTCAGGGTGCGTCCATGCTCATCGGGCTGTTGCGATCGGAGGTGGACTCCCGACCCGCCGTCCGGCACCGCCTCGTCTCGGCTCTTCTCATGGGAGGCAATGTCACGGTGCCGATCGGCAAGTCCGTGGGTGGGAGCTTCCAGCACATCCCCGCCTGTAAGTCGACCACCGAGACCGGTTGCGTCGTCGCTTACTCCTCGTTCGATCAGCCACCCCCGTCGAACAGCCTGTTCGGACGCGTCGGCCAAGGGGTGAGCAGCTTGCTGCCGGGCCCGCCGCAGTCGGGCGCCGGGTTGCAGGTGCTGTGTGTCAACCCCGCTTCTCTTTCGGGGGGAAGCGCACCGCTTTCGCCTTACTTTCCCTCGGCGAGCGTGGCCAGCGGTCTTGGTTCGAACGGGTCGGCGGCACCTGCGGCGCCCACTCCCTGGGTCGCCGAGCCGGGGCTCTACACGGGCCGCTGCGAGTACTCCGACGGTGCCAGCTGGCTACAGGTGAGCGCTCCTATCCATGCAAGTGACCCGCGCCAAGTGGTCAGCCAGGTGCTCGGGCCCACATGGGGTCTGCATCTCGTCGACGTCAACATCGCTCTCGGGAATCTGGTCAAGCTCGTCGGTGACGAAGCACGGTCCTTCACGCGTTGAGCGTGGTGGTTCTGAGGTCACGTTCCAAGCCGGCACACAGCCAATCGCCAGCTGGTTCAAAGGAGAGGGCCTCATGCTCCACATATGCAAAGGGCCAAACCGGTCGGTCTGTCCGCGCCCGTCACGCTCAGCGCAAAGCACCTTCTGCGGATGCCCGTTCCCTTCGCCATCCCCGTGCGAGCATCCCTGGTCGTCGCTTCTCGTGATGAGGACCCTCCTGACCACGACCGCGCCTGTGGCGTGCTCGTCGAGAATGTCGTCCCGGTCGCCGACCCGACGCAGCAGCCACTCGTCGACGTGGTCGTCCCCGTGCACAACGAGGAACGGGTCCTCGAGTCCAGTGTGCGACGCCTGCGGTCGTATCTCGATTGCGAGTTCGGATTCCCGGCCGTGGTCACCGTGGTGGACAACGGGAGCACGGACGCCACTGCACTCATAGCCGCTCGTCTCGAGGCCGAGCTCGGGGGGGTGCGTACCATCCATATCGAAGACAACGGCCGGGGAAGGGCCCTGCGGGTCGCCTGGGCCGGGACCGCAGCACAAGTCGTCGCGTACATGGACGTGGACCTCTCGACATCGCTCGACGCCCTGTTGCCGCTGGTAGCACCGCTCGTCTCGGGCCACAGCGAGCTGGCCATCGGGACTCGCCTCGCTCGCGGGTCACGTGTAGTGCGCGGTCTGAGGAGGGAGCTGATCTCGCGCGCTTACAACCTGCTCCTGAAGGTGCTCTTGCACAGCGGGTTTTCAGACGCTCAATGTGGGTTCAAGGCGGCGCGCGCTGACGTGGTTCGCCGGTTGCTGCCCGAGGTCGTCGACGAGGGTTGGTTCTTCGATACGGAGCTACTGGTACGAGCTGAGCGCCACAAGCTGCGAATCCACGAGGTGCCGGTCGACTGGGTGGAAGACACGGACAGCCGGGTCGACTTGGTGCGAACCTCACAGGAGGACTTGAGGGGCGTGCTCCGCTTGTTGCGCGACAAGAAGCAGCGGCGCCTTTCTACGAACATGAGACCGCCCGCGAACACGGACACTATCGACGACAAAGCTCCGTCGCGCGAGGACAAGACAGTGACGTCATGACCGCGCTAGCCGAGCGCCCCGAAGGGGATCTGGCTGATCTTGGTGATCTTGCCGATCTCCGTGATGGGCGGGTCCGTTCCAGGGGGCTGTTGCGCAGCGCCTTGAGCGGCCGGACGGAGGACCCGGCATGGGTGCGTCCAGCACTGCTGGCGCTCCTAGCTGCCACGGCCGTCGCCTACATGTGGGCGCTCGGGGACTCCGGGTGGGCCAACTCCTTTTACTCGGCGGCGGTGCAGGCGGGAACCAAGAGCTGGAAGGCGTTCTTCTTCGGATCATCCGACGCGTCAAACTTCATCACTGTCGACAAGCCTCCGGCCTCTCTGTGGGTGATGGAGCTTTCCGCGAGGTTGTTCGGTCTGAGCTCTTGGAGCATCCTCGTTCCTCAAGCCGTGGAGGGTGTGGCAACCGTAGGCGTGCTCTATGCCACCGTCCGCCGTTGGTTCTCTCCCGGTGCGGCTCTGCTTGCCGGTGCCGTGATGGCCAGTACCCCTGTGGCGGTGCTCATGTTCCGTTTCAACAACCCCGATGCATTGCTCGTGCTGCTGCTCACCCTCGGCGCCTACGCCACCGTCCGAGCTCTGGAGCGAGCCAGCACCTGGTGGCTCGTCGCGGCAGCCGCTGCGATAGGGACTGGGTTCGTCACGAAGATGTTGCAGGCCTTCCTGATCGTTCCCACCATCGGGCTCGTGTACCTCATCGCCGCTCCGACTCCGCTCGCGCGCAGGGTCAAGCAGCTGTTGCTCGCCGCAGTCGCACTCGTTGTGTCCTCGGGCTGGTGGGTCGCGGCCGTCGAGCTGGTTCCGTCCGCGAACCGCCCTTACATCGGAGGCTCCCAGGACAACAGCTTGCTGAACCTGATCTTCGGCTACAACGGGTTCGGCCGACTCTCGGGCAACGAGTCAGGCAGCGTCGGGGGGTTCGGAACCGCTGGATCTCGGTGGGGTCCCACCGGGCTTCTTCGTCTGTTCCGCACCGACATGGGGGGCCAGATCTCGTGGCTGATCCCGGCTGCCCTGGTCCTTCTCGTGGCCTGCCTGTGGTGGGGTCGCAAGGCCCACCGCACCGACCGTACAAGAGCAGCGATGATGCTCTGGGGTGGCTGGCTCGTGGTGACCGCGCTCGTCTTCTCCTACGCCCAGGGCATCGTCCATCCCTATTACAACGTCGCTCTGGCGCCAGCCATCGGGGCGTTAGTCGGCATGGGTGCGGTGACACTGTGGCGACGGCGTAGTCGATTGTCGTCCCGCATCACTCTCGCAGGTGTTCTCGGCGTGAGTGCCATCTGGTCGTACGTGTTGCTGTCGCGTTCTTCGAACTGGCTACCGTGGCTCAGGACCACAGTGTTGATAGTCGGTCTTGTCACGGCCGTACTTCTTGTGTTGAGCACACGTCTCGGCCGCAAGGCGGTGATCGTGCTAGGGGGCGCGGGCGTGGCGGTGGCGATGGCGGGCCCGGTGGCGTACGCGCTGGACACCGTTTCCACGCCGCACTCCGGAGCCATTCCCTCGGCCGGACCCGCGGTGGTAGGGACGTTCGGCGGACTCGGCGGACTCGGCGGAGCGCAGGAAGCAGGGTTCCCACCGTTCTTGGGCACGGGCCGGCTTCCTCGCGCCGACGGCCAGTTTCCTCGTGGCGCCGGTCGTAGATCGACGGGTACGGCGAACGGCTTTTCACGGTTCCCAGGAGCAGCGGGTGCCACCAGCGGCGAGTCCGGTGCGTTCGTTGGCGGGCCTCCTTCGTTCGGCCGGTTCTCGGGCGGAGCCGACGCGGTGGGTGCTGGCCTGGGCGGGCGCGGTGGGGGTCTCAGTGGCCTGGGAGTCGCTGCAGGTGGTGGAGGCGGGGTGGGATTTCTAGGTAGCACCACCCCCGGTAGAGCCGTGGTGAAACTGCTCGAGAAGGACGCTCACCGCTACACGTGGGTGGCGGCCACTGTGAATTCCAACTCCGCCGCGGGTTACCAGCTGGCAACCAGTGACCCGGTGATGGCCGTCGGAGGGTTCAACGGCAGCGATCCCGCTCCCACGCTCGCCCAGTTCGAGCGCTACGTGCACCAGGGGAAGATCCACTACTTCATCGCGGGGGGAGGTGGCCTCGGAAGCGGAGGTACCGCGACGGCGGCGGGAGAGGTCACCCAATGGGTGGAGAGCCATTACTCGAGCAAGACGGTCGACGGTGTGACCCTCTACGAGGTGAGCCCATCGGTGTCGGTAGGAACGTTGTAGTTCGCTTCGAGCTGGGCCACCGGTAGACGAGGTCGGGACGCCTTCTGGCCCGTGTCGCGCAACACCCACCCAATCGCCTTGCGAATGAAGAATTCCCTTTCGTCGAGCATTGCGTCCGCGTCGCCATAGAAGCGTTCAAAGCCGCCGTCCCCTCGCCGCAGTGGCAGGAGCAGCACGAGAAGCGCCGACCGGCGGATCTAGAAGTCGTCGTCACGAGCCCAGCGGTCCAGCACGGAGCCCAGCTCGTGGTGGTTGTCAACGAGGTGCCCCATCACGGATGTTGCGAGCCCATCGAGAAGCGCCCACGTTCGGGAGTCGCGCAGCAGACGTTCGAGCATCACCGCGTCGGCCGGTACCAGATGGTCACCGTAGAGGTCGAGCAACTCGACAGTGACCATGTGTCGCTCGTGGAAGGGCTTCTCCCACAGGGCATCCATGAGCGCGACGAGTTAGTCGTGGCCCAGCGATTCCAGCCATGGAGCAGGCATCGCCTCGCTTACGCGGCCAATGGCGCAGGGGCAAGCTGGCGGGCACCCCAGCCAGCGCGATCATCCTGTCCAAGCGTCGCCTATCACCCGACTGGGCATAGGACCCGGTGCAGAGACCCTACGATCACTCCATGCCACCTACAGGGGACGGAGGCAACCGCTGTGAGCCAGAATGACGATTGGTCACCCGATGAACCATTGGGCACAGAAGCGTTCGAGCAGGGAGACGAAGCGCTCGATGAGGGCTCCAGGATCGATTCGGATTTGATCGAAGAGGTCGAGCAGGACTCCTCACGCGATCCCACACTTCAGGTAGACGAATGTGAACTCGAGGAGGCCGACGCGGAGCTCGACGACCCTGAAGTTCTGGTCACCCTCGACGGAGGTATCGACGACCCCGATGGCCTAGGAGGGCCCTCAAGTCGCACTCGCTCTCGACATGAAGACAAAGAGGGCTGGGATCTCGACGCATCGATGGCAAGCGGCAACGAACCTGATGCGGATTCGACCGACTGACGGATTCCTGAGCCGGGCGCACGCGCTTACTACTGCGAGGTGGTCACGGCGAACCCGGTTTGTGCTCGGGCGCTTTGACGGTCCTGCTCACCAGGACGGGGGAGAGGGGGTCACCAGAACAAAGTACCTGTTCAGAGGGCGGAGGGGGAGGGATTCGAACCCCCGGGCCTTTTGGGCCAAGGTTTTTCAAGAGAGAACTGATGTTTCTAACGGCTCGCCGCTGTTAGGCGATGTGCCCTTCGAGCTGCACTTTTGTTCCTACCGCTTGTCAGGGGTCGCGGAGATTTGCCGGGATTTGTAGTCCAAAAAGTAGTCCGAGCAAACGGCTACGAACTAACGCTCTTGGAGCCTTCGACCCATTCTCACGCTCTGGGGCTTCGGCGGTTCGAGTCCGCTTCTCGCCCCTCCGGCTTCCTTTGTGTCCCTATACGGTGCGATTCGCACGAGCTCGCGATGGTCCTCTAGCGACCGTGCGCCCGCCCGACGCGGAGGTTAGCTGGCTCGCTTGTATTGAGTGCGACTGCCGCGCCGTCCCGGCCCGGATCTTCGGGGCTGTCCGGGATCCCGCGCTGTCTTCGCATTCGAGCCGGAACGCACTGACTGGCCCCGACCACCTTTGCGTGCGCCCTGCTGCTCAGAGCGACGGATCGCCCCGGTGCCGTGGTCGACACTCAGGGAGGTGGTGACGGTCGCTGTCGAGGGGCCATCGGGCGCGTCGAGGCCTTGAGTTAGACCGAGGGCCCGCTGCATACCGCGCACAGTTGAGTGATGTTCGTCGGTGACCAGCGAGACGACCGTGCCGGTCTTGCCGGCGCGGCCCGTGCGACCTGAACGGTGGAGGTAGTCGGTTGCGTCGGTCGGCGGGTCGAAGTGCACGACGCAGGGCAAGTCCTCGACGTGAATGCCACGGGCGGCGACGTCGGTGGCCACCAGGGCGCGCGCGCGCCCGCGAGTGAAAGCTGCAAGGGCCCGCTCACGCTGGGCCTGTGTGCGGTCGCCGTGGATCGCCACCGCGGAGATCCCCGCCTGGCTGAGTTGCCGGGCGACCCGATCGGTCCCGCGTCGTGTGCGGCAGAAGACAACCGCCCGACCATGCTGGCTGACCAGACGGGCCGTCAATTGGATCCGCTCTGAGCGCTCGGCCCGCCAGAAGAGGTGGGCCACCGCGCCCACACTTGACTCGTCGGCCACCACGTCGCGACGCACTGGGTCGTGTTGGTACCTGCTGATGATGGTTTCCACTTCGCGCCCGATAGTGGCCGAAAAGAGCAGCACCTGACGCTCCGGGGAGGTCTGGTCGAGCAGGCGGCGGACGGCCGGGAGGAATCCCATGTCGGCCATCCGGTCGGCTTCGTCGAGGACTACCGTCCGTGCGTCGCTCAGATTGAGGGCTCCCTGCTTCAGCAAGTCCTCAAGCCGGCCCGGGCAGGCGACGACGATGTCGACACCGCGATCGAGGGCTCGGCGACTTGCGCCATAGGCGGTGCCGCCGTAGATCGCGATGGTGCGATCGCCGTGCTCGCCGGCAAGCAGGGCGATCTCGCCCTGCACCTGCGAGGCCAGCTCGCGGGTGGGAACGAGCACTAGCGCCCGAGGTCGGCGGGGCACCGATCCGGTGGCCGCGGCGACCACGGCAATCCCGAATGCGATGGTTTTGCCCGATCCAGTCGGGGCCCGGCCGCAGACGTCCCGGCCGGCCAGGGCATCGGGGATGGTGGCCGCCTGGATCGGAAATGGGCTGACGATGCCTTGCTGGGCGAGACGAGCCACCAGGCGGGCGGGGACGCCCAGATCAGAAAATGAGGTATTCACAGGACTCCTGTCGAGTGAGAAACAGGCCAACTCGAACAGGAACTCGAATCAGGCCCTTCGGCGAAGGTGCCGACGGTCGGTCGAAGAAACGACCGGTTACATATGCAACTTAGCAGGACTTCGGTGCTCCTATTTCACCTGCAGGTCCCGGTCCATCCAATTGAGTCGGTTGACGATCCGACGTCCCCTGACGCGCAAGGGGTCAGAGGTTCGAGTCCTCCACGGCTCACCATCGCGGGACGCGAACGCAGAATCTTATCCAGGACTGTCAGCCGAAATCCCTGGTAGTGGACCAGGGCCTGGATCTCTTCCGTGGTGCTTTGGTTCGAGAGTTGTCCGCTCACCTCACGGTGACCAGACTCGAATCGGCATCGCGTTTACATCTGGGCCACGCATCAAGAGTCCATGCAAGTCGGTTTTGCGGTTCGTCAGCGCTTGCCGATATCTGCCGTGACTTGCATGTTGTTCTCACCGTTCACTGGCCTTCGCGGGGTGTGAATGGAAGACGACGACGCAGTCTGCGGGCACGCTCCCCTCTCCCTCTCGCGACGCTTGGCAAGGTACTCCAAGAGACTGCTAGGCGGTCTCAGCGTTCGCCGACATTGATCAACATATCCTTTGACCCTGCAGTTACGTGTCAACGGCTGATCATGCTTCGCGTCGCTTTGCCGGGAATTTTTGCCCAGATTTTTGCCCAAGCTTCGGTTCGTTCACCTGGGCTCGCGCGACACTTCTGAAGCGTCGAAAGCGCCGGAACAGATGGCAGCGCGGGTATCCCCCAGCGGTCGCAACGCGACAACGGACGCATAGCGGGGCGCGTCAAGATCGACGCTGGTACTTACTCTCTACGTACTCATCGACCCACACGCGGGTACTGCGCCACTGGCCGTCGGGGCCTTTCTGCCCCCTGAGCCGCCCCCGCTCGATCGCCGCCCGTAGCGTGAACACGCTCTGCTTCTTCGTAGCCAATGCAGCCAGGGGAACCAACCGATGTAGTCCTGTTACCGCCGGCACCACAAAGCGGTAGAGGTTGTCGGTGACGGCGCGGGCGATCAGTTCGCCGAGGGGGCCGGGATCCCCACTGTCGGCCTTTCTCAGCGCACCGAGGTACCTGTTGCGATCGCGGGTGTAGATCACGGCGGGCGGGTAGCCAAGACGCACCAGGAGCAGGTTCATGAGGAGGCGTCCCGTGCGGCCATTGCCGTCGAGGAACGGATGGATCCTCTCGAAGGCTCCGTGCGCTGTGGCGACCGATTCGACAGGGTTGGCGCCGGCGCCGGCGCCGAGCGACCTGACCCAGTCAATCATGGCGGCGTCCACCTCGACCCACGATGGCGGGATCATCCCGCCGGGGAAGGGTTGGATGTCGTGGCGCCGGAAGTTTCCGGGCCCCTCCAGGGGCCCGGCATTGGGATGGGGGGCGACGCCCCACATCGGGCCGAGCGCCAGCTGGTGAACGTGACGGACCTCGGTCAGCGTGAGAGGCGCCTCTGAGGCCCAGTCGCCCGGCTCGAGGGCCTGTCCGTATACCCACTTGGCAGCCTCGGCGTAGCCGGTCACCTCCATATATTCCTTGAGCTCCTTGTTCCCGACGGCCCGGCCCTCAGCCAGCAGGGCCTCAACTTGCTGGATGACCAGGGTGTTGCCCTCCAACGCCGTGGAGTGGTGGGCCTCCTGGTGCCAGATCGAGGTCCAGATGCCCTCTGCCTCGGTTGGCGACGGCAGGCCGCCCATGCGTTCACGAAGCTCGGTGATGGCCTCCTCCAGCCGTTGGTAGACCAGTTGTCGGGTTGGGCGGCCCCGCTGAGATTTGTTGTGCTCCACGGAAATTAATGTTATTACAACAAACGCCGGACTTGTCGTGTTCTATTTAATTCGGCTGGGACTCAACAAAGTCCGCCCGGGGCGGACAGAAGCCTGCTGCCTTGACAAACTGACTGCCAGTCAGCCGTCGGTTTCGCCAAGGCTCGTCAACGCTCGCGGAGATGATGGAGGCGAGCCGAAGCGGCACGACAACCGGGTTGACAGGTACTCCCTGTTCGCCCAGACGGGCGGGTCTCAGCATTCGCCAGCCTTAATCGATATGGATCCGCATTCCGAGCGAGCCGTGCTGCCGAGTCCGGTTGTAGACCCGTTATCTCACTTCCCTTTAGGAGGAGATGATGGATCGAACACGATGAACTCATGGGCAGCGGCTTCGAGCTGTTCCGGGAACAGATCGAAGCCGCCATCTATCCGACTACACAGACCGCTTCTCTCAAGATTGTCCAGCGCTTGAGCGACTGCATTGCGGTTAGCTCCACCGACGAGTCCAGCCAACTCGTTGATCTTGATGAGCCAGCGCGTATTCTGAGTTACTTTCCAATGATGGAGAAGGGCCGTAAGGACGCGGCGTTCCACCGTGCGACTTGGTAGACGGTACTGGGTAGCAGCTAGACGACGAGCGAGTTCTCTAAACATGTTTACAGCTGTCGTGGGTGAAGCCCGCGCGATTTCTTGGACGATGGCTCGACCAGATTCAGGGCTGCCATCGCTCAGAAGGGCGCGCAACTTCACATAGCGCCTGCTAGCGATCGTCACTGGGATTCACAGGCGCCTTTGCGAGTCCTCCCAGCTTCGTCCCAGGTTCTTGAAGCATGCTGGATTCGCTCGTGCTCGCCTTTGTCGTGGGAGATATCCCTGGGGATTCGGATCGGTCACGGGTCGCCTACGCATGAACGCGAAATACGTGACGCGCGCCGCCGCCGGCACCGTCGATTTTGGTTGGCGCCTCCACGGCCGACCCACGACGATGCCGCCCGACCATTCCTTCGAACTGGCAGCAGCCAAGCCTGACAGCTCCTTCCTCGCACCCTACTGTCGGGATCTCGCAGGCCTTCGGTCCTGCTTGCAGTGCGGAGTCTGTACCGCTACGTGTGATCTGGCCGGCGACGACGGCCGGTTCCCTCGGCGGCAGATCACTTTTGTTCGCCTCGGGCTGGAGGACAGGCTCGTCAGCGACCCGGACATCTGGCATTGCTACGGCTGCACCGAGTGCTCCGCCCGGTGCCCTTCAGGTGTGAATCCGGCCGGTGTCATGGGAGCGCTCAGGCAGTTCGCCACCGAACGCTACGCGTACCCGCGGTCGGTCGCGCGTGTCGTTAACGGGGCGCGATCGTTCTGGCTCGTCTACGTCGGTGCCGCCGCGCTCTTGTCCGTCCTGGTCGCAGCGACCGGAGCGTTCAACCCCGGCCCCGGGCCACCGCGGTACGCGGGCATGCTGCCCAATCGGGCTCTCGTACCGTTCTTCTCGGTCTTCACGATCTTGCCGATAGTCGCGGTGGCCATAGGCGCCACGAGAGCCTGGAGCGCTTGGTACGGGTCGCCGCTGCGGGCCGCCGCGAGGCCTCGGATCTTTTGGCGGGCCCTGCGGCTCGGCATTGCCGAGATCTTGGCGCACCGCAGGTTCTCCTCGTGCAAGGAGCGTCGACTCAGGCCCTGGGCCCACGGGGCGGTCCTCTATGGCTTTTTCGGCCTTCTGGTCGTCTCTTGCGCGCTGGGGTTGCTCGTGCTCACCGGCCGGCCTTACCCGGTCCCGATGTCCGATCCGTTCAAGGTGTTGGGCAATGTCTCGGGTGCTCTGCTGGTAGTGGGCGCCTCCTATTTCTTGCTCCTGCGGGTCGTCGACTCGTTGAAAGGCCACGCCGGCGCGGTCTTTGACTGGAGCTTCCTCTGCAACGTGCTGCTGGTGACGCTCACAGGCGTCGGAGCGGAGGCGTTTCGTGTCACGAACGCCAGGACCCTTGCGTATCCCGTCTACTTCGTTCACTTGGTGCTCGTATTGGTCCTGATTGTCACGCTGCCCTACACCAAGCTCGCTCATGGTGTGTACCGGGTGATGGCGGTGGTGGGTCAGCGGTACGAAGAGCTCGTGGGAGAGGAACGATCCCTCGGGCCCCGTGCAGCAGCACACGATCAGTCGCTACGGACAAAGACAGCCGAGCCGCCCGTTGCGCCAGAGCACCTCGTGGAGTTGGGTCACCGCGAACTGGCCGCCTACTCGGACACCGAGCTCAGCGCGGCCTACTACATGCTGCGTGACGCGACCGAGCCCAGCGCAAGCGGGCAGCACTACCCGAACATCAAGCGGATCTTCGGCACGCCGTTCGAGCGCGAAAAGGACAGACGGGAGGTGAAGGCCCTCCTGAGCGGACCAAGCACACCTGAGTGGCAGGACTGGTACGAGAAGGCCGCCGAACGGCCCTGCACCTGGTGGATCGAGAACCACCTTGTAGCCCGCCATGCCCTTTCTCCGTGCACCTCCTGTGGCATGTGCACGTCTGTGTGCCCGGCGGCCGAGTACTACGAGGAGTACGACCCGCGGTGCATAGTCGACGTGGCGCTCTCGGGGAACGAGGAACGGCTTGTCGAACTTCTCCAGTCCGACTTCCTCTGGTACTGCGTGCAGTGTGGCTCGTGCAATTCGCGCTGCCCGATGGAGATAGACATCATGAGCCTCATAACCTCGCTTCGCTGTCTCGCGCAGATTAAGGGCTACCACCTGAAGAGCGTGCGCGGCAGACAGCAGTACGCCGGCCGGCACTTGTGGGGCGCCAACCTCTGGAACCGGGCATGTAGTTTGTACTTCCGCAACGGCGATCCGATCGATCATCCTGACTTTGGCCCTCGGTACGCACGCTGGCAGGCGGAGCTGGAGGATCAATTCGTCCGCTTGGGCGCCCAGCCCGACACGGACGGGACCTTCGCTGGCCGCAAGGTGGCCCCGGCGACACTTGACGAATTGCGCAGCTGCATCCGCGGTGGGGGGACCTTGTTTCTCTGGAACAAGGTCGAGGAGCACGCGGCCGCAGATGCCAAGAGGCTCGGTCTCGACCTCGATGAGTACTACGACAAGGTGAGAACAGAAGGATGACTCGATGAACCTCCCGCCGATCACGACACGCCGCTACGTGAAACCGATACCCGACGACGGCTATTACCTCACGCCGAGTTGCGTCCTCGGCGTGTTTAGTCCCGCCACCGAGCCGCTCGTCGCTCGTCTCTACGATCTTCTGGGGCGCCGCTGGGCCATGGGCGGCATCGGACCGGAGTCGCAAAACACGTGCTGTTCCGGCATCGCTACGCATGGAAACGTCTTCACGATCGAGAGCTCGCTGCTCGTCGTGGCGCGCCTGTGGTCACTGTGCGCCGAAGCCGGATTCACGAACATAACCACCGCCTGCGTCACGTCGTTCGCTGTCCATAACGAGTGCATCGAGTTGCTCCACAAGGAGCCCGGGCTGGCGAAGAAGGTGGACCGCGTCCTCGTCGAGAGCTGCGGCCGGGGGCTCGTCGTGCCCGAAAACATCGTGCACTGCTGTGACGTCATCTACCGCTACCGCTCCGAGCTCGCCAGCTCGATGAAGTACCGCCTGGTCGACGCCGCGACCGGCCGTCCCCTGAAGGTGGTCGACCACGTAGGTTGCCATTACAACAAGCTGTTCCCTCGGAAGTCGGTTGGCGGAACCGAGTATTGCGACGTGCTGACGGCGATGATCCGTGAATGGGGTGGCGAGGAGGTGGACTATCCCGAGCGTCGCCACTGCTGCGGCATGGGCTTCCGTCAGTGCATGATCCGCCCGAACCGCGGCTTCACAGTGGCTTGCGTTCGCAAGAAGCTTGAGAGCATGGCCCCCTATGAACCAGATCTGATGCTCACGAATTGCCCGGGTTGCCTCCATGTCCTCGACCATGAGCAATGGGCTGTGAACGAGCTCACAGGCGCCGATCACCGGGTGCCGGTTCTCAACTATGCAGAGCTCGCCGGTCTTCTGCTCGGTTGGGACCCCTATGAAGTCGTCGGCATCCAGACCCACACCGTCCCGGTCGAGCCGTTCCTGGAACGAATCGGCATCCCCGACCCGGCGAGCCCTGCCTACCTGGAGGACCGGTCGTTTGCCGTCCTGGGGGGCGCGATCGGATGAACGGCCCGACATTGGTGCTCGGCGGAGGAGTCACCGGCATGCACGTTGCGATCGCGCTCGCCGAGCTCGGACTCGGCTCGGTCCTCGTGGAGAAGAGCTCTCAGCTGGGCGGTCTGGTCCCTCGACTGTCACGTACGTTTCCGTTCTTCGACGACGACGGCTTCAACGACGGCGCAGAATTCGCCGGCCAGATCGAGGCCGAGATGGGTGCGAGGTCCGAGATAGACGTGCGTCTGGGCACCGTCCTGACGGGCGTTGAAGGGGAATTCCCTGAATTCCGAGCGACCTTCAGCGACAAGTCCCAGGAGATCGTCAGCACGATCGTCGTTGCCACCGGCTTCGAGCCGTTCAACCCCTACGAACTCGAGGAGTACGGCTACGGTCGCTACCCCAACGTGGTCACGGGTCCGGAGTTGGAATGGCTGCTCAACCCGCGTGGCCCGACCCGGGGCGAACTGAGGCGACCTTCGGACGACAAGCACGTGGACCGCCTGGCGCTCATATTCTGCGTCGGTTCGCGCAACCGGCGGATCGGGGCGCCCTTCTGCTCGCGCATCTGTTGTTCGTACAGCACCAAGCAGGCCCTAACCGTGCTCGGTCGGCACCCCACGGCAGAGATCACCTGTTTCTACATGGACATCCGAACCTACGACCGTGGGTTCGAGGAGATGTACTCGATGGCCCAGGAACGGGGGATCCGCTACATCCGTGGACGGGTGTCGGGATGCAAGGAGCTGCCCGGTGGCGACATCGTCGTGCGTGCCGAGAACACCCTTGTCCAGAAGATCTTCTCGAGCTCGTTCGACATGGTCTCGCTCTCCACCGGGATGCGACCGTGCAAGGACGTCGAGCAGCTGGCTCGCGTGCTGCGCATCGGGCGAGTCCCGGACGGGTTCTTCGCAAACCCGGCTTGGTTCCACCACCCGCACGACTCGACTCGCGAGGGCGTCTTCGTCGCCGGATGCGCGATGGGGGCGAAGCCGATCCGCAATTGCATCGTGGACGGTAGTGCGGTGGCCGCACGCATAGCGGGGCTGCTGAGGCGCGAGGGTGCGACATCGGGCCCGGTGAGGGATGCCAACCAGTCATCTCGACCGGTTGCCACAAGGTGATGCCAAAGTCGATCGTCACGAGACCTCCGGCTTGACGGTCGCCAGCCGACAACATGGAGAAGGATCCGACCAGGTGGTGCTCCATTCCCATGCTGGTCATGGCTTCTTCATCGTTCATGACGAGACAGCCTGGGCCACTCGCGTGAACGCGTTCCTGGGTTAAGACCACCCCTTCCCGAACAGCCGTATCCTCATGCCGTGGCGCGACTGGATGCCAGAGACCCGCGAGAAATCCCAGGTGAACGGCCTGTGCGACATCCTTCGGCACTCACACTCTCGCTCCAGGACAACGGGGCTGCCTCTTTTCTTCTCGCCGACAAATTGACGAGGGACCCGTTCTTACCACGTCGAGTATTCAGGACAAGACCACTAAACGTGGTCGTCGAAATGACCGATACCTCATCTATCGAGAGCCCCACCCACAGCGAAAGGCCGCCAAGCAGGCCAGGAGAACGGCAACCGGACAGGTCGACGTGGTGGCGATGACGCTGCACGCCCGGATTCCACACCCGCTGACGGAACTCGGGGGGATAGGAACGGGGCATGAGATTGAGCCTTTCATTTCAGGCCCGATCTCAACAGGAGAAGTGGAAACGATCGGTGGGGCAGGTCAAACCGTCCAGAGGTAATGGTGAGGTTCTGGCCGTCAAAAGCGCCAATCGCACAGTTTCTCGAAGCTCGTGGATTGAACGTCAATCATTGGATCGCGAGTGGTGCGCGTGTTGCACGGACGCCGCGGAGAGGACGTCCTCAGGTACAGCAGTTCCAACGATCTGACGCAGGCAGTCGTCGCGATATTGGGCGCATTTTCGGGGAGACCGAAGGTGGGCATGACTCTACGATTCCCGAGTTGACTCAAACCTTCGCCGCTGCATGAGATCTCAGGTTAACGGCAGTGCGAGAGACAGCGCGACAACCGCGAGGAACGTATGCGGGCGGCTCTAACCCGGTGGATGAGGGCGCCCTCGGCCCGAGAAAGTCTCGAGCTACGATGTGCCGAGTGGACATGCGGCCCTCGGTAGCGACGCTACGAGCCGCCTTCCGGCGCCCTCACCGAGCCCACTCATTCTCGTGAGTACGCGGGCCGACCCCATTACGCCCGACACAGAAGGAGCTGAGGAGCCGCTGCCGTTCGTCCCTCGGGTGTTCGGCGGCTGGCGCCCCATCTTCGTCTTTATCGTCTGCGTCGGGGGCGTCGGCGTGTCGATCTACTTGACGATCGTCCACTTCGAGCCGCAGGCGCTGGTCTGCACCACCAACAGCTTTATCTCCTGCGCGCCGGTGCTGCACAGCCCGCAGTCCGTCCTCTTTGGCATCCCGGTGCCCTTCTATGGCCTCTTCTGGTTCGTGTCGATGGGTTCGTGCTCAACCTGTCGTCCATGTGGCGCACGACGAAGTGGTGGCTGCCGTGGGCCCGCGTGGTGTGGTCGGTGGTCGGAATGTGTTTCGTCTTCGACATGATCTACGACGAACTCTTGTCATCAACAAACTGTGTGAATGGTGCACCACCGTCCACGTCTTCACCTTAGGAACGCGGGTCGTAGCGCCCTGGTGTTGATGCGCGACATGTGGCTCGAGGCAAGAGCGGAACGTCTATGTACAGTATGTATAGTGAGTATTTGTCTACACAGTGAGAAGTTGATCTATGTCCAGGCGGCATGACGGCTCTGTCGACGTCGAAGGTGCTCGGAGGTCTCCGATGGTGGTGTGCGTACCTGTGATCCATGGGAACTCGATCGACCCACGGTGGGGTCGAGCTGAGCGGCTGGCGATCGCGGAGGTCGAGGCCGGGACGATCACCCGCTGGCAGGAGCTTGATGTCGCGTGGGGTACCGTGCGCAACACCGGCAGCGAACGCGCCCACCATGCACGGGTGGCACGGTTCATCAAAGAGCATAATGTGGAGACCGTGCTTGCCCATCACATGGGCGACGACATGCAGCGCATACTCGGGAGGATGGGTGTGACCGTTCATCTCGGTGCCTCCGGAGACGCGCGGCAGGCTGTGATGGCGATCGCCCAGAAGGGCGATGGGCAGGAACCCTCCCAGGGCGTAAGCGATAGCTGAACCAAACGGCTTCACGCCGGATCACTACAGGGGCCTCTTGGCAAGATCTGGGAGGCGTGTCGTCAGGCTGTCGACGACGCACTGCCCGATCCGATCGACGGCTCGACGTTCCGCACGCGCCGACGTTCCACTTGCCGTTGCGGCCTCCCATCGTCGTTGATGACGATGGGAACGCGTCTGTTTAGGGAGCGAGGGATTGAGCGACTGCCGCTTCGACATGCAAGCGGGTGGTCGGGAAAACGGGGACCGGGCTGTCCGCGGCGGAAACCAACAGCTCGATTTCAGTACATCCGAGTATCACACCCTCGGCTCCAGCCTGAACGAGACGGTGAATGACCTCCCGATAGACGTGGCGGGACTCCTCGCGAACCACCCCGAGACAAAGTTCGTCGTAGATAATCCGGTGCACATGGACACGGTCATCCGCGGGCGGAACCAGCACTCGTAGACCGTGATCGGCGAGCCGGGATCGATAGAAGTCCTGCTCCATGGTTAACGCCGTGCCGAGCAGCCCGACCGTCCCTAGCCCCGCCCGAGTGACCACCTCGGCAGTCACGTCGGCGAGGTGCAGCAGCGGGATTCCGACGGCACGCTGCACGTGGTCGGCGACTTTGTGCATCGTATTCGTGCACAGCAGCAGCAGGTCCGCGCCAGCCGCCTCGAGTCCCTTCGCCGCCTCAGCAAGCAGCTGGCCAGCTTCGTCCCACTGCCCTGTGACCTGCAGGCGCTCGACATCGGCGAAGTCGACCGACACCAGGGCCACACGAGCCGAGTGCAGTCCACCAAGGCGCTCTCGCACGAGCTCGTTGGCCAACCTGTAGTACTCGGCGCTGCTCTCCCAACTCATGCCACCAAGCACCCCGATCACACGCTGACCGTTCATCGTCACGACAACATCCTGCCAGCTACACATAGTCCAGACACGACGAACCCGATCAACTTGATGAGCGCACCAGGAGTTAAGGGGCTCGTGCCGCTGCCGTTGGCTTCGCCGAGGACCCCCAGTGTGACGAAGCCGTTGCCGGCGGAGCCGGTGGACTCTTATCCACTGAACATAGAACGACAACGGTTCCCAATACACATCTAGTTGTCCATCTATATGCTCATGGTGTTGCTGAGGACCTTCACACCCTCGTGGCCGCCCGTATGCGACGCGTCAACCAGCGCTACACCTCCGGACGCCGCATGCTGATCGAAGCCCTGGCACAGTCAATTCGGCCGCAGACGACCGCCGAGCTGGCTGCGCCAGAATCGCGGTTACCGCAGAGCACCACCTACCGCAATCTCGCCATCCTCGAGCAAGCCGGGATCGTGCACAGGGTGATCGGAAGCGACGAGTACTCCCGATTCGAGCTCGCCGAAGAGTTAACCGGCCGTCACCACCACCACCACCACCACCACCACCACCACCTCATCTGCGTCAACTGCGGCACGGTCGAGGACTTCGAGGTGCCTCGACAGTTCGAGAAGGTCTTCGCCGACGCCATTGGCCAGTTCACTACCGGCACGGGATTCCGAGTCGAGACACACCGGCTCGACCTACTCGGCACGTGCGCCAAGTGCGCTAGCCGTGTGACACACAAATCCCTGCACAAATAGAAAGTTTGCCGTCCTCCGACACGTTCTCATCATCAACGACGATGAGAGGTCGCAATGGTTAAACGAGGACGACCGCTCGAGAACCTGGTCCTGACCGGCGACGAGCGCGAGATACTCGAACTCTGGGCGCGTCAGCCGCAGAACGTGCAGGCGCTGGCGTTGCGCTGCAGGGATCTCCTCGAGTACGCGAAGGGCGGAACGAACATCGAGATGGCAGAGCGCCTCTTCGTGACGCGCGCGAAGGTCGGAAAGTGGCGCCGACGGTAGAACATGCCGGACATTGGTGACCGACCCGCCGATATACCAGCCAGGTTCTCAGCCGAGGCTGAGGGCACGCGTGATCTGCGTCACAGCCGAGGTGGAACAGACAGACGAGGGCTGATCCTGCGTTACCGAACAGATACCGGCGGTCAGGTAGTTGGCGCTGCCGACTATGGCCTGGGTGACGGGGTCGTCGGGGTTCGTGAGCTTGCTTGCGATCTCGCTCTGGTTGAGGCCGGCCAGGAGCTGCGGGCTGTAGCTGGGGCCGATGACGAACACCTTGTTGCCGATGTCGAGGAAGGGAAATCCCTCGGTCGATCCGAAATGGGTCTCGTACTTGTCCCACAGGCTCTTCTCTTGAGCGTTGGGTTGCTCGAGAAGATGCCTGCCGGCTCCGTTCGGTCCGGTGTCGTTTGACTCGATCTCAATTGTGTGAAGTGCGACATAGTTGCTCGAATAGCTCGATCCGTAAAAGGAGAACGTCGCGGTGTCAGGGTAAGAGACCCAGGTCGAAGACGTCGTCTCCTTCAACCGAGCGAACGCTCCGAACCGGCTGAAGGCCATGATCACAGCCCAACGTTCGGCCGCGCACGGGGCACCATACTCCGACGTGATGAGGAAGGCCCCAGGTTTACCGGTCACGGTGAGCACCGGTTGTCCCATGTCCACCGACGGGGCCTGGACGGCGGAAGAAGATGGAACTCCGACGGCGTTCATCACCGAGGGGCCGACGCCGGTCAACTGTTTGAGTACGGTCGGTGAAGCTGGAGTCGTTACGGGCGCCAGCGAACTGGTTCGCTTCGGAGACCCGCTGGTGAGCGTCACGGCCATGATGACGGCCACGACCACAATGACCGCTGAGAACACCAGTATTACCGACGAGCGCCGAAACGATGAGACCTTCGTCGAGGTGCTCCGGCTGCCCTTTGGCCTCGCGGACCCCCGCCGCGGGCCAGAAGCACGCTGTCGGACGCCTCGCTCATGGGCGACGGCCCCCTTCGAACCAGGTGTCGTTCGTCGATCCTGAGTCCTCTGTGCTGATCGACGGCCCGAACGTGCTGCAGGACGCGTCTGTCCGCCTGCGGATTGCCGTCGTCGCCTCCGTCCCTCGTCGGATCTGTGTTCGCCTCGATGACCTTCGGCGCCACTCATAGGACGCTCTCCTTGGCGATCGTCTCTTCGCAAGACGACATGACTTCGAAGCTAACACGTTAGGAAGCGCCGACTGAGCGATCATTAATGCCCTGCTGCCCGGAGGCGCCCAGAACTGAACCTGCACCGAAGCGCCTTCAAGCACCATCGCGTTCGTGGACGAATCGGCAGAGGTGACTGTGGCCGTCAAGCGCGACGATCAAGCCACCAGGTTGCAGACCCGCCTGACGGGCCGGTCTGCTGGAGACGATCAACTTGACGAGCGCACCAGGGGTTGAAGGGCTTGTGCCGGCGCCGTTGGTTCCACCGAGGTTCCCAGTGCGACGAAACCAATTCCGGCGGAGCTGGTGAACTGAACTGCACCCCCACGAATACCGTCGGGCCGACATAAACGGTGGAGGTGTGTGATGCCCGAGAATGCTATGTCGCGATTGTGCCGCCAGCGGCATGGTTCGACAGTTGCCAGGGCATCTCCCAACATTTGACTCGAATCGATCCAACTCTGCCCAGGCGATTGAGACCTCGCGCTCACCGCTCAATGTTCGCCAACGTCGGATACCTATGCCGAGCCCGAATCCACTTCCCTCGATCTTGGCTATTGCAAGGGCGTCTGTCCCGTCAGGCTCCATCTGGCCTCTCGACCAGCCCAAAGGGGAACGATTCCCTCATAGTCATTCGGAATTCTGACGGACCGCCTCACTAGCTCTATTCGGTCGCGATTTCTTGGAAGTCGGTAGAAGTCGGCGCCAAATGCAGCAACGAAGTCACCCAATCTACCAAGCGCGCCTGCATCCTCGAAGACTTGCGCCAGTACCTGAAGTGCGACCGGCGCATTGAATATGCCTGCAGCACCACTCTCCTCCTTGGCCGTTCGCCAATGCGGCGCGCTGTCGGTACCAAGGAAGAACTTTGGCTTTCCGCTCGTCACGGCCCTGATGAGTGCACGCTGGTCATCAAGTGTCTTAGGGACAGGTTTGCAAAATGAATGTGGATGCAACTCCGATCCGATCAAATCGTCGAGCGTCAGCACGAGGTGATGGGGAGTGACGGTCGCGGCGACATTAGCCGGCCAACCCTCGACTGCTTCGACAGCCCCCCGTGTTGACAGATGCTCCAATACGATGCGAAGACGTGGGAACACTCGCACGTATTCATCCAGTTCTGGCAGGAAGGCGATCTCGCGGTCCAGACAGAATACCCCGACGGCTTCCGCATGCACACAGAGAACCAGGTCGCTCTCCTGCATTGCGTCAAGCACTCCCGGTTGAAGATCATGAAGGTTCACTGGCCCGTCCGACGCATTTGTTGTCATGCCTTGGGGATAGAACTTCGCCGCGAGTACCCCCACGGCGGCCGCGTTCTCAACCGAAACGTTTGTCGTTAATTTTGTGAGCTTGATGGTCGTAAGTGGCTGGAAATTCATCCCTTGCGGCGACGCGGAGCGGAGCTCGGCCGCGTAATTCACTGCGTCCCGAGCTGTCAGAATTGGCGGTTCGGTGTTGGGCATAACAAGCGCACGAGAGAAATGCGCGGCAGTGAAGGGTGTGACCAATTTCAAAAGACTGCCTTGACGGAGATGGACGTGGAAATCGTCAGGTTTCGGAATGTTGAGCGATTCGATCACCCGGCTCCTTCCCCTTCAGTATGTCCACGCAAGTTGCGCCACATCACATTGGCACGAGGCGACTGGAGATGCGAAGAGGTGCTTCGCATCCGGCAGGAGTCAACAGCCCAACTTGGGATCTGTCAGTCTCAGACAGCAACACAAGCACTCGATCCGGTCGGGTTTCGCCCGATCACGAGCCGCCTCGTGTTCTGCCCCTCATATCGCGAAGACGCTGAGACGTCCGGTTATTCGCTCGATTAAGTTCAGCGGCTGTTTACGAAGTTGGCACAGCGACCGACTCTGCCTGAGCCTGAGCCCGCATCGATGCTGACCACGTCTGGTACCCGCCGTCGAGATTGCGTGCCTTGATCCCGAGTTCGCGCAACAGTGCAGTCGCGGTGTGCGCTCGTTGTCCAACCTCGCAGTAGACAACGACTGGTCCGTTGCCGAGCGCATCGAGGTGGTCTCGGAGCGAGTCGATCGGAACATTCCTCGACCCTGGGATCGCGCCTTCGGCGTACTCTTCTGCAGTACGCACGTCGAGAAGGGTCCATCCCTCTGTGACAAGCCCGTCGAGCTCGCGAGGGTCGACGACATCGCAGTCGCCGCTCAGCACGTTTTCGGCCATGTAGCCAATGAGGTTGACAGGGTCCTTGGCCGAGGAGAACGGTGGGGCGTACGCGAGTTCGAGGTCAGCAAGGCGATCGGCAGTGACGCCGCTCGCCATCGCAGTCGCGATCACATCGATCCGTTTGTCGACTCCATTGCGGCCGACGATCTGTGCACCGAGAATTCTTGCATCATTCGGATCAAAGATCAGCTTCATCGCCATCGGTGTCGCACCGGGGTAATAGGTCGCGTGGTCGAAGGGGTGTGAGTGGATGGCCCGGAAGGGTCGGCCTGCCGTTCGCAGGCGCCGTTCGTTCCAGCCGACCGTTGCAGCAACGAGATCGAACACCCTCACTATTGCAGTCCCGAGGGATGCGACTGCGTGCGAGGGTCGCCCGGCAATGTGGTCGGCCACCCGTCGACCCTGGCGATTGGCGATGTTCGCAAGTGCAATGAGCGAGGTCGCATGCGAGACGGCGTCAGCCTTCTCAACGACATCACCAACGGCGTAAATGTCAGGATCGTTCGTCTGGTTCGCCTCGTTCACAGCGATACCACCGCTCGGTCCCAGCTCTAGACCCGCGAGTTCAGCGAACTGGACATCGGGTCGTACTCCGATGGAACCAATGACGAGGTCAGCAGGGAGGATCCGACCGTCGGCAAGGGTGACCGTTCGCTCCTGGACCGATGCAACCGTCGCTCGCGTCTCGACATGGACGCCGTGAGCAACAAGCTCGTCACTGACAAGGATGGCAAGCTCAGGATCGAGTGGCGGCAGCACCTGTGGGGTGGCCTCGACGATCGTGACGTCGATCCACTGGCCGACGAGGTTCTCGGCCATCTCAAGTCCGATGAACCCGGCACCGATCACGACAGCCGTTGACGGTGCGATATCGACGTCCGAGGCGAGGCGAGCTGCATCTTCGACGGTCCGCAGCGTGCGGACCCTGTCGTACCCGGGGATAGGCGGGCGCACTGGGGCAGCGCCCATGCTGAGTACGAGCTTGTCGTAGGCGATGACAGTCTCTACACCGGTGACGGTCGAACGTGTCGTGACGGTGTGACCCACCCGGTCAATAGCGACGACCTCGTCATTGATCCTGACGTCGAGTCGGAACCGGTCGAACAGCTGCTCCGGGGTCTGGAGCGTGAGGTCTTCTTCCTCTTCGATCAGGCCGCCGACGAAGTACGGCAAGCCGCAGTTGGCGAAGGAGACGTGACCAGACCGTTCAAAAACGGTGATGCTGACGTCAGCATCGAGGCGGCGAAGGCGAGCGGCCGTGGACATTCCGCCCGCGACCCCACCTACGATCACTACACGCTTGGTCAACTCAGGTGCTTCAGGAGTAGCAGCCATCGCCGTCACCGTACGTCGTTGCGGGCGACGGCCTGGACAACAGCACCAAGACCGTGCGCCGAGCCTTCGCTGACGTTGAGTTCGAGTTCAAGAAACTGCTTCGCCTCACTCTCCTGGAGACAAGTGTCAGCGTTGAAGGTCGGCTCCCACATGGCCTGAGCTGAAGATGAACGGCTCAACGAGAGAACCAGGACTTGCGCTTGGGGGGTTTCTTCTCGGAACTGCATTGGCACCGTTCAGCAGGTGGCAGATCGCCGAGCACTTGCTCCACGTGGGCACCGCACCCCTTCCAGGTNNCCGCACTTACGACAGGTAACTGCTCTGCACATACCCCCCAGGGTATCAGGCCCGGCACTCCTTTGCAACGTAGCCCCGGGCTCCCGAACCTCGAGAGGGTCTCCACGAGGCCCTTTCGAGGCGGGTAGTCCATCTGCAACGAATCTTTGTCGGGTTCGGGGTTCACGCTCCGTTCGGAGGGGCGTGTTTGCCACGTGCTCAGAAGCTCACGACCTTGTCGGCCCAGATCGTCCATTCGGTCACCTCTTCAAGGGTCGAACGCCGGGCGCCGTCGACGAGCGCGTCGTCGGTGAAGGCCCGGGCGTCCATGCACGTGCCGCAGCAGCCGATCTCGCCACCGTGGCGGATCACGGCGGTCACCATCCGGTCAAGGTGCTAGTAACCGTCGGGCACCTTCTGGTTTGCGAGCCCGCAGCCGACCGCGTCGCCGAACAGGAACACCCGCACCTCGACACCGTCACGCCTGGCGAGTGACCCGGCCAGGCGGAGCCCGTTGTAGGAGCGCTCGGTCCCGTAGGGAGGGTCGTTCAAGAGCACGAGGATCTTCATCGGGGTCTCCTTGTCGTAGAGGTGCTCCCTGCCGGCTGAAGCGCTCGACCGGCTCGTGGACGCTCCGGTTGGTCAGTGCCGGAAGTTGACTCCCCCGGTGATGGCGGGTGGCCCGACCTGGCGCCGTTCGGGATGCCGTCTTCGAGGCGGCGCGCCCATCCACTGCGCTCGCGAAGGATGGCGACCGGCTGGGGCGAGCAAGCAGAGCGGGACCCGTCAACAGGCGACCACATGGACGGCTGCGTCAGGAGACGGATTCGCGCGCCTCGTCGAGGCGCTTATCCTCAGAACCGGCCACTGACGAACTGACCGCTTCGACCAGGTATTCCGAGATGTCGCGGAAGCGCACCGTCCCGTTCGCTGCCTTGCGCAGGTTGACGAGACAGATAGGGCACATCGTCACGCAATCGGGCGCTACTTCGCGTAGCTGCTCGACTCGTTTCGCGGCGACAGTCTCCGCCTTGGCGGGGTAGAGAGACTCGGCGGGGCCGCCACAGCACCAGGTCAGTGTGCGCGCGTTAGCCGGCTCACGTACCGTGAGACCCGCCGCAGCCAGCAGCTGCCGGGGCTCCTCGATGACGTTCTCGTACCTCGCGTAGACACACGAGTCGTGCACCACGACCTCGCCGGCCAGGGCGCCAAGCCGCAAATCACGTTCGGCGAGGACCTCGAGATAGCTCCGCACCCGCACGTCAAAGCCACCGAGCAGCTCCGGGTAGACGCTCCGCAGCATCGTCGTCGTATGGGGATCGATCGTTATCACCTCGCGAACGCCGTGCTCACGGAAGATGCCGGCGACCCGGCGGGCATGCGCGGCAACCACCTCGTCAGCGCCGAGGTCGTAGGTGAGCGCGCCGGCGTAGAGATCGTCCTCGTAGAGGTAGCCGAAGGAGACTCCGGCTTGTTGGAGCAATCGCGCCACATTCGCCGGGACTCGGTCGTACTCCGCGCGCTCGTCGGCCGGTGGTCGCGCGACCAGGGCGATGCCGTTGACCAGCCGGTTTGCCCGGCGTGCGAGCCCGCTGAAGCGCGCTAGCGGCGAATCGCCCAAGCGCTGCTCGAGGCTGACTAGCCGCTCGATGTAGGGGATCAGCTGGTACATCATCCCGGTGTAGAGCACGGTCTCGCCACCGCGTGGCAAGTTGAGCTCGCGCGCCCAGTGCGTTGCCCTCCGGGCAGAGATCGGCAACACCGAACCCCGCTTGCGCAAGTTGTCGGCGAGGATGCCTACCACGTCTCGGGTCGCCAGGGCCATCAGAGTCCCTCCTCTAGCAGCCATCGGCGCAGCAGCCGCACGTTCTCGGTGATATGCACGCCTGCAGGGCAGCTCTGCTCGCACGCCCGGCAGAGCAGACAGGAGAAAATCGCCTCGCTCTCCTCGCGCACACGTTGGGCGAGCCCGAACACCACATAGCGGAACAGCCGGCGCGGCAGCAGGTCGATCCCAAGCGGGCAGGTCGCGCTGCAGACCCCGCAGTTCAGGCAGGCCTCAGCGTCGAACTCGCCGAGCTGGTGCAGCTCGCGCGCAAGCGCTGGGGACAGCACCGTGCTCACGAGCGCCTCACCGCCGCGTAGCGGTAGTAGCCGTCGCCCGTGGTGCCCTTCTCCTCGGCGACATACCCGTACTTGCGCATGCCCATCATCCAGACCATGACCTCGCCCTCGGGAAGACCTGAGGACGCGGCGAGCTCCGGCACGGTCAGCGGGCCACCGGCGAGCAGCTCGAGCAGGCGGCCGCGCACGAGCGGCTCGTCCCTGATGACCTCGCGGATGTCACGGCTCACGTCTCTGCCCCCACGAGCAGTCCGTCGATCATCGCCCGCACCTGCGAGTCGGTGTAACCCTTGAGGTCGATCGCGTCCTCGGGGCAGACGGGCACGCATCCGCCACAGCCCTTGCAGGCGGCCGCGTCGATCACGGCGACTCCGGGGCCGTCGCTGCCGTTGGTCGTGGTCAGGGAGATCGCCCCGAACGGACAGGCTGCCACACACTCGCCGCAGCTGGTACAGGCGCTGACGTTCACGACGGCGACCTGCGGGTCGAGCTCTGCGACGCCGCGCTTGAGCACGGCCGCGCCCTGGGCGACCGCGGCGAGACCGGAGGCAACGCTCTCCGCCGAGGTCTTCGGCCCCTGGCAGGCACCGGCGATCATCACCCCGTCGACGACGGTCTCGACCGGTCGCAGCTTCGGGTGGATCTCGTTGAAGAACCCGTCCTGGCCGACCGGCAGCTTCAGCGTGCGCACCAGCTCCTCGTTCTGCCGCGGCACCATCCCTGTCACCAGCACGACGAGGTCCGCGGCGATCGTGACCTCCTCACCGGCGGTCAGCAGGTCGCGCACCGTCACGCTCAAACCATCGTCGTTTCGCGCCACCTTCGGCAGGTCGTCGTCGGCGAACTTGAGATAGAGCGATCCGCGCTTGCGCGACTCGTTGAACATGAGCTCGTTCTTCCCGTAGGTACGCAGGTCCCGGTAGAGGTGGTACTGGCGAATGTCGGCGTCGCGGTCGACTGCGAGAAGCGAGGCGTGCACGGCGGCGCTGCAGCAAAAGCGCGAGCAGTACGGGTGCTCGGCGTCGCGACTGCCTACGCAGTAGACGTAAGCGATGTTCCTGACCGGCTTGCCCTCGTGGAGGAGCGGCCCTTCGCTCTCGTCGAGGAGCCGCTTGAACTCAGGCAGCGTGAGGACGCCGTCGATGCCATAGCCGTACTGGCCTGCTTCGGGCTCGTAGCTGTCGAAGCCCGTGGTCACGACGATCTGCCCGACCTCGAGCTCGATCGACTCGCCGTTGGCGCGGACGACGGCGCGGTAGTTGCCGTAGGTGCCGGACTTAGCGGTGAGCTCCGCATTCGTGAACACGGTGATCGCCGGTCGGCGCTTGATCTCATCCTTCAGCTCGGCGATCAGCGCACGCCCCTTCTTCGCATGTGGGAACATCTCGCCGAAGCCGCCGACCCAGCCACCGAGCTCCAGCTTTCGCTCGACCAGGAAGACCGAGAGCCCTATGTCGGCCAACCCGATCGCCGCGCGCATGCCGGCGATGCCGCCACCGATCACGAGCACCCTCGGCATCGTCTCGACCTCGAGAGGCTCGAGAGGCTCGCTCAGGCGCGTACGCGCGATGCCCGCGCGGACCAGCTTGACGGCCTTGCGTGTCGCGCCATCCCGGTCGTCGGTGTGCGTCCACGAGCACTGCTCGCGGATGTTCACCTGCGTGTACTCGTAGGGGTTGAGGCCTGCTCGCCGCGCCACGTCGCGGAATGTGAACGTGTGCAACTTCGGCGAGCAGGAGGCCACGACGAGGCCGTCGAGCTGCTGCTCGGCGATGTCCGTGGCGATCTCCTGCTGCGTCGCGTCCGAGCAGGTGAACATGGCGTCGCGTACGACGACGACGTCGTCGTTATCCTTGACCGCCTGGACGACCCGCTCGACGTCGACGTAGTCGGAGATATTTCCGCCACAGTGGCAGACGTAGACACCGATCCTCCGCCCGCTCATGCCGGCACCTTCATCCGCTCGAGGTGAGCGGCCGCCTGCGAGACTGCAGCGCCGGCGTGCAGGATCGACTCGGGGATGTCCCTCGGGCCGGAGGCCGCGCCGGCTACGAAGACGCCGGGGATGCTCGTCGCTGCTGGGTTGAGATCTTCGGCGACCTCGTCGACATAGGCGTACTCGTCGAGCGCCAGCTCGCCCGGGGCGAACAGGTGGGAGGCATCGGCGTTGGGCTGCACACCTACCGCGAGCACGACCAGGTCGTACTCGGCCTCGGCGAGGACACCGCCGTTGTCGATGTCCTCGAAGCGCAGGACCAGGTCGCCGTTCTCCTTCTCCGTGATCCCGGCGACGCGGCCCTTGACGAAATTCGTCCCCATCGCCTTCGCCTGCTCGAAGAACTCGTCGTAGCCCTTGCCGACGGCCCGGATGTCGATGTAGTGGACGGTCACATCCGCGAGTGGCAGCACCCCCATGATCAGCTGGTTCTGCTTGATCGAGTACATGCAGCAGAACTTCGAGCACAGCGGGTTGCCGACGGTCTGGTCGCGCGAGCCGGTGCACATGACGTACGCGACCCGCTCGGGCACCTTGCCGTCGCTGGGTCGTAGAACAGTGTTGTAGGGACGCGTGGGAGCGAGCAGCCGCTCCATCTGCGTTCCGGTGATCACGTTCTGGAAACGCCCGTAGCCGTACTGCGGCTTCAGATCGGCCGGGAACAGTTTGTAACCCGTCGAGACTATGACGGCGCCGATGTCGATCTCGACGTCCTTGGCGCGCATGTCGAGGTTGATCGCGTCTGCCGGGCATGCAGCGATGCACTCGTGGCACTCCGAGCAGACACCGCAGTCCAGGCAGCGCCCGGCCGCAGCACGCGCCTCGGCTTCGGTGAGCGGATCCTCGAGCTCGGCGAAGCTCGCCAGGGCTCCGGCGACGTGGACCTCCGTGACAAGGGGCTCCCGGCGGCTGTGACTGCGCTGTCGCGCGAGCACCTCGGCCCTGTCGACCACCGGCAGCGGCTCGTCGAACCCTGCCAGCTCCGACCCCGACAGCCAGCCGTCGATCATGAACGCGGCCTTGCGGCCGTGGCCGACCGCCTCGGCGATCGTCGTTGGCCCCGTCACCGCGTCGCCGGCGGAGAAGACCCACGGCACCGCCGTCTGCAGCGTCGCCGGGTCCGCCTGGATCGACCTTGCCCCCTCGGGAACCAGCTCGGGGAAGGCTGCGGTGTCCGCGCCCATCCCGACGGCGACGATCGCCAAGTCGCAGGAGAGCTCGTCGCGCACGGAGTCGTCGTAGCTCGGGCTGAACCTGCCGTTCTCGTCAAAGACGGAGGTGCAGAGCCTCAGCTCCACCGACTCGACCCTGGGATCACCGCGGAATCCGGCAATGCCCCATCCGTCGTGAAGCTCGACACCCTCATCGAGCGCCTCGTCGACCTCCCATTGATAGGCCGGCATCTCGGCACGTGACTCGAGGCAGACCATGTGCACTGCCGCAACACCCAGCCGGCGGGCGCTGCGAGCGGTGTCGATCGCGACGTTGCCGCCGCCGATCACCGCTACGACCTTGCCGCTGAGATCCGGTGCCTCGCCGAGCTTGATGTCGCGCAGGAAGCCGAGAGCACTGCGCACGCCGTCGAGCTCTTCCTCGCCGGGGACGCGCAGCCTGGCGGCGTTGGGCGTGCCGGTGGCGACGAGGACGGCGTCGAAACCGTCACGTCTCAACTGTTCGAGATCCTCCACACGCGTGTCGGTCGCGATCTCGACACCGAGATCGGTCACGTTGGCGATGTCGCGCTCGACGACCTCGGCGGGCAGACGGTAGGAGGGGATTGCGAGGCGGAGCGCGCCACCCGGCTCAGGCGCTGCCTCGAAGATTTTCACCCCGTAACCCTTGCGCGCCAGCTGCCAGGCGGCGGTAAGGCCCGCTGGGCCGGAGCCGACGACGGCCACCCGCTTGCCGTTCGACGCCAAGCGGTCAACCGCGGGCGGCTCGGGCAGTGCATAGTGCGTGTCGGCCACGAACCGCTTCAGCCGGCGGATGGCCAGCGGGCCTTCGAGGCTGCCCCGGGTGCACTCGGTCTCGCACGGCGCGTAACAGGCACGCCCGAGACTGCCGGCGAGCGGCGTGGTCTCTGCCACGAGCGCGAACGCCTTCTCGTACTCGCCGGTGCGAACGAGCGAGACGTATCCGTGCGCCTTGATGCCGGCCGGACAGTTGAACGAGCAGGGAGAGGTGCCCACACGCTCGATGAGTGCCTTCTGGGGCAACGCCTGGGGGAAGGGGATGTAGGCCGCGCGCCGGGAGACCATGTCGCCGTTGAACTGGTCCGGGACGGCGACCGTGCACGCCACCTCGCATTGGCGGCAGCCGGTGCACAGCGACTCGTCGACGAAGCGGGGCTTGCGGTGCACCGTCGCGTGGAAACCATCTCTCTCGTCACGCCCTATACGGGCGACTTCCGAACCGGTGAGGACCGTCACGTTCGGGTGGTGTGCGGTTGCCGCCATCTTCGGGGTCGAGATGCAGCTCGCGCAGTCGAGGGTGGGAAAGACCTTGCTGAGCAGGATCATCTTGCCGCCGATGCTCGGCTCCTTCTCGACGACGAGCACCTTGTAACCCATGTCGCCGAGCTTGAGAGCCGACTCCATCCCGCCGATCCCGCTGCCCACGACAAGGACGTCGTAGTCCATCTAGGCCTCCAGCTCCGCGAGCGCCTTGGTGAACTCGCGGATGTGCTTTGCAAACGGCTCGGCGCACACCGAGCAGATCGCGGCCATCTTCAGGCGCCCCCCGTCGATCCCGTGCTGCGCCAGCAACGTCTGGGCTTCTTGGACGATGCGCGACGAGCGCTGGCTGCAGTCCGACAGATACCCGCACTCGTCTCCATCCGAGGCAATAAAGACTCCGTCGAAGTTCCGCTCGAGTGCGTACAAGATCCAGCTCGGCTTGATCCCGCTCGTACAGGGGAGGCTGATCACGACGACCTCGGGCGAGTAGTGCATGTGGGAGCTGCCCGCCAGGTCGATGCCGGGGTCGGAGATCGTGTTCGTGGAGAAGACGAGGACCCGCGGCTCGTACCCTCGTGCCGCCTCCGTCCCGGCCTGAAGCGTCTGGGTCATGGTGAAGCCTCCAGCCCGGTCTGAGGCCTCTGGCTCACTTCGCCCGGCGGATGAAGACGCGCTCGTAGCCCTGTGCGGGTGCGGAGCCGAGGAAACCGTGGCCGACCTTGCCGGCCCACGCGGCGACGTCGTTCTTCGTCTGCGAGTCGCTCGACCAGAGTTCGAGTACTTCGCCGACCGGCACGCTGCCCATCGCCTTCTTGGCCTCGAGCAACGGTCCAGGACAGGCCGCCCCGCGCGCGTCGACGACCTTCGCGGCGCTCAAGGCGGAGGCTTCCGTCTCGTTCAGCATTGTGGTCATTTGCGTCCTCCTTCAACTTCTGTCATCTGCGGTGACCTCAATAGACGAGGCTGTTCGTTGCCGACGTGGTCTCCGCTACCAGTCGGGCCGCGGCAACGATCTCAACGCCCTCGACCAGGTCCTCCTCGGTCAGGCCACGGCCCTTCAGGGATGGCCAGCACACGAGCAGCTTCCCGCCGAGCTCCTGGATCGTCGGCAAGAGGGCGCCGATCGGCGTGAGCTCGGGGACCGTGACTGTCTCGGCGACGCCCTTCTTCACCAGCTCGCAGCCGGCGCCTTGAAAGCCCATGACCACGTCCACATCCGAAGCGACGGCCGCGCCCGCCATCACGAACGGAAGCGTCGCGAGCTCCGGGCTGCCAGGACCGTGGGTGACCAGGATCACGAGCTTCTCCTGGGTCGTCATCGCGCTATGACCCGTCGCCCTTACGCACGAAGAAGATGAAGTCCTGGCCCTCCTCGTGCCACTCGAGCAGCTCGTTGCCGGTGCTCTCCGCCCAGGCGGGGACGTCGGCGACAGACCCCCGGTCTGTCGCCACCAGCTTGAGCACCTGCCCCGGTTCGAGCTCCTTGATTGCCTTCGCGGTCTTCACGATCGGCATAGGGCACAGCAGCCCCCGAGCGTCGAGAACCGCGTCCTCCTTGATCTGGATCTCAGCCATTTTGGCTCCTGAGAACTATTTGTATTGGGCGACACTTACTTGTGGTACGTATCTAGACGAAGAGCGTCACATGCGCACGGCGGGCCTCGGCGAGGAACGCGGCCGCACCGGCGAATTCCACGCCGTCAAGGAAGTCCTCGGGCTCGTAGCCGAAGACGTCCATCGTCATCTGGCAGGCGATCAGGCGGACGCCGAGCTCCCGGGCCGACCCGAGCAGGTCGGTGATCGTGGCCACGTTCTTGCGGTGGAACTTTGCCTTCATCATCTTCGTAGCCACCGGCCCCATCCCCGGCAGCCCGAGAACGAAGTTCGGCATCGGCACCGGCATGGGCATCGCCGGGTTCCCGAGCGGCGAGACCTTGAGCAACCGCTCGAAGTCCTTGTGGATGATATTCAGGCCGTAGAACGTGAAGAAGATGGACGTCTCCATCCCGGACGCGGCCGCTGTCGTGGCGAGGATGAGCGGCGGGTAGGCCCAGTCGAGCGTCCCCTTCGAAGCGATGAAGGTGGCTGTCTTCGTCCCCGCGTCACGCGTGGCGGCGTGCTCTAGCTCGGATCGGAGGATCCGGCGGACGTCCTCTTCGGTGAGTGCCGCCGGCACGTCTTCCCGCTCGTCGACTTGGTTAGAAACTCGCTGCATTTCAACCATCTCGGGTACCCCCTTCAGTCGCGATGGCTTACGACGGTGACCCAGCTCGAACTTCTGCGCCGACTACGGGGCGTCGCCGAAGCGAGAGGAGCAGCGGCAGGCCGCCGAGCAGCACGAGCAGGATGCCGGGTATCACGAAGAACCACATGAAGAGGTTGAAGTTCGGAAGGCTGTCGATTTGCCTGTAGTTGCTCACGTTGGCCTGCATCGTGTCCACGAGCGGCTTGTAGTGATCGAGCCCCGGCGGCACGTTCTGGAAGACCGGCACCAGCTGCGGGAAGCTCGAGATCAGACCGCCCAACGCTGGGAATCCGGTACCCATGAACTGCTGAACCTGGGCCGGCGTCATGTGCAGCTGTGTGGCAAGCGCCGCGATCATCTCCGGCGCCTCGGCAGCGGCCTGCACGCCGCCTACGGCCACCGGGCGCAGCTTCGTGAACGTGTCGTAGTAGTAGTTAGCCGTCGCGCGCACGCTGGCTGGCTGCATGATCGGGTGGAAGTCGTTCAACATGGTCTGTCCTGCGCTCGCCTTGCTCGGCAGGGAGATCGCGAACGGTGCGACGATCAGAACGACGCCGATGATCAGTACGGGCCAGTGAAAGATTCGGGTGGTCGATTTCATAACCTCACTCCTGGTTTGACTTGCTTGAAAACGTGCTCACATCAGACGGCAGGCTCGCGATGAGACGGGAGACTCTCGCGGCGATCAGTGGGAGGGAGGCCAGCACCCGAGCCCGGCTCTCCGCGCTCAGTCGATAAAGAGCGCGCGGATCGTCGTCGGTGGCAGCGATCCCGCCGACGAGCAGCATGCCGATCAGCTGCGGACCGAGCCGGATGAAGGCTCTTGCGCAGTCGAAATTCAGCGGCCCGGTGCGGAACCGCATGTCGAAGTCCGGATCGTCTGCGAGCTGTTTCCAGTCGGACAGGCACCTCGCGAGGAGCTCGGGGTCACCCGATTGCTCGCTGAACCAGGGGCACGGGTTCACCACCTCGGTCACCGGCTCGCCGTCCATGTCGGTGACGACCACCATCACACCGAGGATCTCCGCCGAGAGCTCGATGAGCGGCAGGGCGTCCCGGACGGACGACAGCAGGGCCCGTCGGCCAGGCTCCGCTTGCGTCGCAAGATCGCCACGGTGGGCCTCGAGCAGCCGCTCGATCTCCTCAGCGGGGAACCGCCACTGTCGACCGATCTTCAGCGCAGGTAGCCGCCCGTTCTCTGCCATCCGGTAGACCGTCGAACGATCGATCCCGAGCATCTTTCCGACATGCTCGGCCCGTAGGAGTCTCTGCAACCGATGCACGCCCTGCACGGTCGACTGCATGTCCTGCATATCTTGCACGTTACGCATGGCCAGGTGTTCCTAGTAGGGTCTAAGTGCCCTACTTCACATGAGCAAAGGGCAAGCCCTGATCCACAGTCCATAGGCAATCGGAGGCGCGGCTGCTCAGTAGCGCCGGGGCTGGACATCGGAGAAGATCCTCGAGTACCCCGAGCCCCCCGGCTACGCAGACGCTGACCGGCGAGTCCTCGGGACTTTCTGTACGTGAGGTCACCCGGTGGCTTGGCACCTCCCCCACCCGGCTCTACCGGCTGCTCGATCCCGATGGACTACGCGAAGGCGCTCAAGCAGCTCGCTTCCTTGCCGTACGTGTTGGGCACCGAGGTCGAGGTCGAGGTAAGAAACCGCTCCGGACGAGCGAGTTGACTCTCGGCCCTCCCTGGCGACCGCGCTTCACAGAGGACGCACGGCCCGGATCAGGGCGTCGATGGCATCGACGTCGCCGGCGTCTGTTGCAACGGTCCGCTTGACCCGTTCGGCCCGTTCGATCCGGAGGTCCTGAAGATCGGCCACCACCTCTTCGGGCGTGAACAGCACCGCCGCTTCCTGAGGACCTCCCCAACCTTCGTTCAGGTTGGTCGTGTCATGGCCGATGACGAGAAGCACACCGCCCGGAGCCAACGCGCTCGAGGCGTGGGCCATCACCTGGCGGCGCTGCTCGGCCGGAAGATGGAGATAGAGCACCAGGACCAAGTCGAACGCGCCCTGTGGTGGCATCCACGTCACCACGTCGTCCTCGATCCAGGTGACATCGACACTCCGATCCGCCGCGAGCTGGCGCGCCTTGGCCAGCCCCACCGAGGAGTAATCGACACCGACGACACGCCAGCCCTGTGAGGCCAGCCAGACGGAGTTGCGACCTTCGCCGCAGGCCAGGTCCAACGCACGACCGGGCCCTATCCTCTCGACTTCCTCTACCAGGAACCGGTTCGGGTCGGCCCGCCAGATCAACTCCTGGGTCCCGTATCGCTCGTTCCAATAGCCTCGGTCCACCGCGCCTCCTCACCTGGTGCGCCCAGCGGCGATCACCACTTATGGAATATACCCCCTAGGGTACCTGTTGAAACTGATAGATCGGTCGTAGGTGCCAGCTTACGAATCCGTATCCGAGGTGGAACATGGCCAATGACCTCGGCGGTTCGCAGGAAGACGAGCTCCCCAGAGCAACCTCCGTGCTGGCGGTGTGTGCACACCCAGACGACGAGAGCTTCGGCCTTGGTGCGGTGCTCGCGGCCTTCGCTGATGCGGGTTCGTCCACGGCGGTGCTCTGTTTCACCCACGGCGAGACGTCAGCGCTTGGCTCCAACACCTCTGAGCTCGGCCGGATCCGAGCCGCAGAGCTGGCGGACGCAGCGACCGAGCTTGGCATTCACCGTGTCGAGCTATTCGACTACCCCGATGGTGGACTGTCCCAGCAACCGCTCGACCAACTGACCGAGCACGTCCGTCAAGTGTCCGAACAGGTCCGAGCCGATCTGCTCCTGGTCTTCGACGAAGGTGGCGTCACCGGGCACCTCGACCATGGTCGGGCTACCGAGGCCGCGTTCGTCTTCGCCCAGGAGGCAGGATTGCCCGTACTGGCATGGGCGATGTCCGAGCCCGTTGCTGACTCCTTGAACACAGAGTTAGGCACGAGGTTCATCGGTCGGGCAGCGGATCAGCTCGACCTGGTGGTGCATGTCGACCGGCGAAAGCAGCACAAGGCCATTTCCCGGCACACGAGCCAGGCGACGGGTAACCGCGTCCTCTGGCGCCGGCTCGAGCTCCAAGGTGACGATGAAGCCTTCCGTTGGCTTCGCCCGCCGAGTGGACGGTCTTCCATCGGTACAACAAATCGGACTATCGCATCTTCACAACCGTGACGACCGACGGGAAAAGTTGATGGTATGGGACACGCGCACGATGTGATCGACGAACTCCGAGGGCCGACTAGGTCGCTGCGCCAGGCAGCACTCGAGACCTGGGCCGGTTTCGCCAAGCTGCACGACGCGGCGCTGGCTGACGGCATGCTCCCAGCCCGCGTGAAAGAGCTGGTGGCATTCGCCATCGCGGTGGTGAAGCAGTGCGACGGCAGCATCGCCTATCACGCGAAGGCTGCCGCTCACTGCGGGGCGACCCCCGACGAGGTGACCGAGACCCTGTCGGTGGCCCTGCTCATGGACGGGGCGACCGCAACCGTCTATGGCCCTAGGGCCTGGGCCGCCCACGAGGAGTTCGCCAGCTCCGTCGCTCCTGCAGGCAGGTGATCCGCGCGTTACGACGCCGACGCGCCTTCTTCGGCGCTTTATGGTTTGGTCGACGTCCGAGGGCGCCCGGTCACCCATCCCTGGCTTGCGGTTAGCCCTCGGGATTGACTGCCAAAGACGACGATGGCTAGCCCCCCTGAATCGCCGGGAATAACACCCCATTATCGGCTTGAACTCAAGGTGGAAGCGCCCTGGCGAGTCTGGCCGTAGTCCGGCTAACTGGGCTTCACCGCGATCCCAGCGCTGAACCAGCTCCAGGGTTTCGGACCCTTCGCGTACCGCTGCTCGACATGTTCCATCGTGAAACCGGCTTCGTTCACCAGGGTCACCGGTTCACGAGTGAGGTGGCAGCCATCAGCCAAGCGCAGCTGCAACGGTTCGAGACGTTGCTGCCAATCGGCCACACCCGGGTCAGGTGCGAGGCCGTGCTCGAGGAAGTGGAACCGGGCACCCGGGTGCATCACCCGGCGCAGCTCGGCCAGCGCCACTCGCGCGTCGGGGATGGTGCACAACGTGAAGGTTGAGAGAGCGTTGTCGCAGCTGTCGTCGTCGAGGGGAATCGCCTGCCCATCGAGGCCGATGTGGTGAATGGGCACCGTTGACCGAGTAACCCTCTTGTTGGACAGCCGGCGGGCGACAGCGGCGGGCTCGATGGCCAGAACCACTTGGACACTTGGTGGGTACAGATCGACGTTCAGGCCTGATCCGAAGCCGATCTCAACGACCCGGCCGGTCAGTCCCACCGTCACGTCGGCTCGCCACCGACGCAAGCTGCGGGTGCCGCACGCCCGATCAACCAGACGAGGCAAGACCTGCTCACGGTAGAAACCCACGTGAGCAAGCTATTCGCCTACGGATTCGAGTGCAGTAGGGGATGCCGAGCGAGGCTCCCCGCTCATGCCGCTACGGCCCGGGTGCTCAGTTAAGACCGAAGAGTCCCACGAGGTCCCGCAGTGGCTCGCCGCCGGCTTCTTTGACGGCGGCTCGCGGCACACCCTGTAGCGCAATCACAATTCAGCGTTCCCCATCGGATCAGGCGGCGACCAAAGTGGGTCACATCTGGTCGACGGCAAGCTGGATGAATCGCCGTGCCGCAGGTGTCAGGGGTCCATCTCGGTGGATCAGCGCTACAGCGCGCGAGACCTGTCGATCCCGAGCGGTCATGCTCGGAAGAACACCTCAGCCATATGGTGATGTACCGGCATCACATCCCGGTCGGGTTGTCGGGCCGCTCGACTCTACTTGCGACGGACTGAAGCCTGGTTCAACGCCACAGCTTCTCGGATAAGAGCCTTGAATGCCGGTTCGTCGATCTTTTCGCCCACATGAACATCGATGGCGCGGCGGGCGTTACCTTCGAGGCTGGAGTTGAACAGGTGCGTAGGATCTTTCAGGGAAGCGCCCCTGGCGAAGGTGATCTTCACGTGAGTCTTGTAGGTCTCGCCCGTACAGATCATGCCGTCGTGTGACCAGACGGGAACACCTTCTGGATTTGTAGGCTTTCTCCACTTCCGCTCCTCAACCACTTCGGGATCGGCCTGCTTGATCAATTTGCGAATCTGGGACAGCGCCTCGTCCCGCCAATCGTCAGGTTCCCTCGCTGCTTTGTCGCTTTTCGGCATGCTTCGCAAGAGTACTGTCGGGATGGCTGACCATCTATGACACCGGGACCAGGGTGGAGTTGTCGGGACCGCCTGGGCCGGGGGGCCGACCATCCTGGTATAGCGGCGCGGAGCGATCCCGGGTGGGTGACCCCCGGGCCAGCCGCCCGCACACGACCCAGGCATCTCTGACAGAGCGC